>NZ_JAJDMI010000001.1:0-174590 GCF_020593505.1 Blautia sp. DFI.3.45 | reverse complement strand
TTTGGCATATTCATGCCAAAACACCTCGCGGGATAGTGGTGTGTGAACAGTAACAATATTTATTCTCCTTTTTCCTCATCAGGATCTTCCTCTATCACAACATCCATGTGGATATTATTCTTTATCGCCTGGTCCACTGTGATATTTGCCAGATTTGTATGCTGATGCTTATCTGCCACCAGCATCTGGATCTCTACTGTTTTTCCTGTCTGAGCAGTGATGATGTCCTGAAGCTCTTTCTTCGCTTCCGAATTGTCCACATAGGACTGCCCCAGAAAATCCTGAAATTCCACATAAAGAACAGGTTCTCCTGTCTCACTGTTATACTTCGGAACAGATTTCTGAAGCATCTGTTTGAACATCCCTGTTGTCTGTCCTGTGATCACTCTCCAGCCTGCCACGATCTTCTGCAAATCTTCCGGTGCCGCTTTCGCCGGTGCTTTGTTTCCCGCCGGCTCCTGAACTGCCCCGGTTTCTGCCGGCATTTTCCCTGAACCCTGCTGCACGATCACCTGCTGTACCGGACGTTCATCCATCCGCTGTTCCAGCACACGCAGTCTGTCCAGAACAGAATCCAGATTAGTCTCCATTGCAGGACGGCACAACTTGATCAGTGCAATCTCCACGAGAACCCTTTTCTGGGTTGCATATCGGATCTGGTTGGACAAATCCGAAAAAATACGGATATACCGCATCAGCGTCTCCACATCCAGCATGGTGCTCTCTTCTTTCAGAAGCTTCATGTTGTCGGATGAGACATCGATCGCTTCCTCCGGATTCTCAGAAGTCTTAACGAGAAGAAGATTTCTCATATACCAGGTAAAATCTCCCACAAACTGGCTCAGTTCCCTGCCTCCTACGATCAGTTCCTCCAGGATATGAATGGAACCTGTCACATCTCCCCGGATCACTTTTCGCAAAAGCTTGCTAAACACTTCGGTGTCAACGGCTCCCAGAACCTCCAGAACTTTATCATAGGTAAGTTCCTGTCCAAGATAAAAAGCAATACACTGGTCGAGAAGGCTGAGCGCATCTCGCATGGAACCATCTCCCGCTTTCGCTACATATCGGACTGCTTTTTCCTCAGCTTCTACACCTTCAACTTTGAGCAGTTCATCCAGTCTGGCCGCGATAGTGTCTATGGTGATCCTGTGGAAATCATATCTCTGGCATCTGGATAAAATCGTAATCGGAATCTTGTGCGCCTCTGTAGTTGCCAGGATAAACATAACATAAGACGGTGGTTCCTCCAGTGTTTTCAGCAGGGCATTGAAGGCACCTGTGGAAAGCATATGAACCTCATCAATAATATATACTTTATATTTACCTTCTGTAGGGCGGTAAGAAACCTCTTCTCTGATCTCACGTATATTATCCACACCATTGTTGGATGCAGCATCGATCTCGATCACATTCATTGCAGTTCCTGCCTGGATTGCCTTGCACATGGCACATTCATTACAGGGGCTGCCATTTACGGGATGCTCACAGTTGACTGCCTTCGCCAGAATTTTGGCTACTGTTGTTTTACCGGTTCCTCTGGTGCCACAGAACAGATACGCATGGCCGATACGGTTATGCTTAATCTGATTTGTCAGAGTAGTCACTATGTGATCCTGACCTTTGACATCCGCGAAATTATCCGGTCTGAACTTTCTGTAAAGAGCAGTGTAACTCATGAGTAAACTCCTATCGTAACTATTCAGCACCCCCACTGTCAGCAGCGCGCCAAATAGTTATCTCTATCTTATTATCACAGCCGCCGCGGAAAAAATTCCCGCGGCGGTCTTTTTTACATCCATATCTTATATGAAAAAGTATCTGTCAGTCAAGTACTGTTTCACTTAATCAGTCACCAAAGCTGATACCGATCTGTTTGGCAGCAACTACAAGCTGATCTTTCGGCGATACCATCTTAAGCTTACCTGCACACTCTTCAAGAGGTACACGTTTAATTTTGCCGTTTACCACGCCGATCATGATGCCATATTCACCATCCATAATCGCCTGCGCTGCACCTGCACCGATTCTTGTGGAAAGAACGCGGTCATACGGACATGGTTCTCCGCCTCTCTGTGTATGTCCCGGAACTGTAACGCGGACTTCGCTTCCGATCTCTTTGTAGATCTGGTCAGCAATCTCATAGGAAACGGACGGATATTTCTTTGCTCGGGCTTCCAGTTTCTCTTTGTATTTCTTTTTAGGAAGTTCTGCGTCTTCTTTGGAAATCGCACCTTCTGCAACTGCAAGGATTGTGAAACGCTTGCCTGCTTTGGCACGTTTCTGGATTGCTGCGGTAACTTTTTTGATATCATATGGGATTTCAGGAATCAGGATGATATCCGCACCGCCTGCAACACCTGCATGAAGTGTCAGACTTCCTACCTTGTGTCCCATGATCTCTACGATAAATACACGTCCATGTGAAGATGCTGTCGTATGGATACAGTCAATGGCATTTGTGGCAATGTTTACCGCACTCTGGAAACCAAAGGTCATGTCTGTGCCATAGATGTCATTATCAATAGTCTTTGGAAGATGGATAATGTTCAGTCCTTCTTCTCTCAGAAGGTTTGCTGTCTTCTGTGTACCATTTCCGCCAAGGATCACAAGGCAGTCCAGGCAGAGTTTATAATAAGTCTGCTTCATTGCTTCAACCTTGTCCAGGCCATTCTCATCCGGGACACGCATCAGTTTGAATGGCTGTCTGGATGTTCCGAGGATTGTGCCGCCCTGTGTAAGGATTCCGGAAAAATCTTTGGATGTGAGCATACGGTATTTACCATAGATCAGTCCTTTATATCCATCATCAAATCCATAAACTTCCAGTTCATCCAAATTGTTACTCAGTCCCTTTACTACTCCTCGCATGGTAGCGTTAAGAGCCTGACAGTCACCGCCACTGGTAAGCATACCTATTCTTTTAATCATGATAGTATCCTCCATTTCTGTGTTTTAAGAATTATCCATATCCATACATACAAGACATGTTGTGTACTCTGGCATATCCATTTCCAGAATAAAGATAGTTTATTTCTGTTTATTATATAATATTTATCGTTTTCATACAATAGTGTTAGAAAAGTTTTAGTTACTATTCACGCACTACGTTCGTTACTGTTCACTCCGTTTGTTACTGTTCACTCCGTTCCCAGTAATAAGTTTTACTATAATGATTCACTATTGACAAAACAGCCTCCTGCCTATATAATCAGAAATGCGCAGCCGGGGAGATAGCGGTGCCCTGTACCTGCAATCCGCTACAGCAGGGGTGATGCCAATCCGAGGCTTGTATCCTGTGGAGCTGCCCTCTATAAGTGGCGTTGACGTTTGGGTCTTACGCAACAGGAATCTGTGAACCGTGTCAGGACAGGAATGTAGCAGCACTAAGCAGAAGCTCTTGTGTGCCGTAAGGGTGCCTGGGCTGAGTTAACTGTAGAGGTAACGTCTGTGGGACCATTCCGAAGTGCGGCGCGCAAAAAAGAATATTCATGATGCAGGTCATCATATAAAAAAGCATTCAGAATTTTATCTGTTGATAATTTTCTGAATGCTTTTCTTATTTTTGTGGTTTACAAAAGTCCATATATTAACAGAAGCAGGAAAGAGCCTTATACAATTTCCATCAGATAAAGAATAATTAATCCTCTACTGCCTGTACCTGACTTTTGTTCTTATATTTCTTCATTACATGAAAATAATAAGGAATCAGTGGGATCAGTGCGGCGATCCATGCGGTCGGGTCAGCCATACAGACACCGGCAAAGGAAGTATGTCCCGCAATCAATACGACAATTCCGGTTCTCGCCACCAGTTCAAATACCCCGCCAAGCATTGGTACAAGTCCATATCCCATTCCCTGCAGAGTATTTCGATAGAGGAAAATACTTCCAAGAAACGGATATGCCCAGAATACTGTCCGGAAATAAGTAACAGACACATTTACTACGTCCTGTTCCGATGGATCTACGAAAAGATATGTCAGATATTTTCCGAAGAAAAACATCAGGAACATAACAAAAACGCTCCATCCCAGGACCATCATCTGCGTGTAACGGACTCCCTGTTTCACACGATCCATTTTTCCTGCGCCCCTGTTCTGACCTACATAGGTTGCTATAGTTGCACCGAAGGCTGTAAATACTGTGGCAAAAATATTCTGGATCTTACCGGCAGCAGAGAATCCGGCCATATGTACAGGTCCGTAAATATTGACCGCGCTCTGTACAATAATGGTTCCGATTGCTGTAATCGAAAACTGCAGTCCCATAGGAATTCCAAGCTTCAGAAGTCTGCCAAAACTGTCCCAGCATATCTCAAAATCCTTCCGTTCCAGATGAAGGATCGGAAATCTTTTTACAATATAAATCAGGCAGCACACTGCCGAAATTCCCTGTGCGATCACTGTGGCATATCCGCATCCTTCTACACCCATTCCAAAGGCTACAATAAAAACTACATCCAGAATAACATTGATCACAGCCGAAATGATCAGGAAATACAATGGCGACTTGGAGTCACCCAGCGCACGCAGGAAAGCCGCAAGTGCATTATATGCACCTGTGATAATAAGACCTGCATAAATAATTCCCATATATGCAGTTACATCACCAAATACCTCTTCCGGCGAATTCATCAGATGCAGGATTGGTTTGTTCGCAAGACTGAATCCTATGGTCATGACAATGGAAAATGCAGCCATAAGGTAAATGGACATGGCAACATAATGGCGCATCCTGTCAAACTTTTTCGCTCCGAACATCTGGGCTACGATAATCGCAAATCCACTGCTGAGTCCATTCAGCCAGCCGGTCACAAAAAACATCAGTGAACCGGTGCTTCCGATAGCTGCAAGCGCATTTACTCCGATAAATTTTCCGGCAACAATGGAATCTGCAATATTATAAAACTGCTGAAAAAGATTTCCCAGGCACATTGGGATCATAAATTTTATTATCAGACTCACCGGACTGCCGACGGTCATGTCGTTTGTTGTATCTTTTTTCATTCTTTTTATTCGCCTCTTTTTATTTCTGCCTGTAACATTAATCCTGTTACTTCTATTACTTTTATTACTCCTATTGCCTTTAAGATTCTTCCTGTTTTTGTCTGTCTTTTACTTTTATTGTTCCGGTTCTCCCTCCGGATTTTCCTGTGCAGCTTTAAGGGCTGCCTTTTCCTGCTTCTTTTTCTCACGAAGCTTTCTGAAAAACTCAGACAACATAGAAGAACATTCCTCTTCCAGAACTCCCTGTATAATCTTTACCTGATGATTAAATCCATCCACCTGCAAAAGATTCATCACAGAACCTGCGCAGCCCGCTTTGGCATTCATACAGCCGATCACTACTTCATCTATTCTGGACTGGACAAGTGCCCCGGAGCACATCTGGCATGGTTCCAGCGTCACATACATAGTGCATCCCTCCAGCCGCCAGTCTCCAAGTTTTTTACTGGCTTTGCGGATTGCATTCAGTTCTGCATGGGAGAGTGTATTTTTATCTGTGTTTCTTCTGTTATATCCACGTGCGATGATCTTACCCTCATGCACGATCACACAGCCGATTGGCACTTCTTCCAGAGCTTCTGCCTTCTTCGCCTGACGGATAGCTTCTTTCATAAAACGTTCCTGATCTGTCAACTTTTCTTTTCCTTTCTGCTGTTGCATCACTACCAGAATAGCAAAAAGAAAGCCTGAAAACCAATTGGTTTCAGACTTCCTATGCGTAGTCGAAGCGACGGGATTCGAACCCACGACCTCTGCGTCCCGAACGCAGCGCTCTACCAAACTGAGCCACGCTTCGTCAATGCAAGTGCTATTATATTAATAAAATCGCAGTTTGTCAATAGATTTTTTCAAATTTTTTTAATTTTTTCGAATATTTTCTTCTGATGGTCATATACATTATTGAATCTGGTTTTACGGAGGAAGGATTTTGGCTGGATATCGGCGTTTTATCGCATATGTATATGACTATGAAAGCGGAAAGAAAGGCAGCAATTGCGGATTTATTAAAGTTGAAGTAAAAGATCAGCAATGTTCTGTTGAGATTCATCTGCATTGTCCGGGGCTGCCTGAAAATGTAAAATGCAATATTTATGGATTTACACGAAAGGATGGCCTGATCAACGGAATTCTTCTGGATACCTGCGAGACAGAAAAAGAAACTGTAGAATGCCTGATCATAACAGATGCAACAGATATGAATGACTCCGGCGTTGCAATGGGTAAGTTGGGCGGAATGATCATTACTTCAGATACTGGCGGATTCTTTGGTACTGAATGGGACGATCAGCCTATACGTCCGGAGAATTTCCATGAAATAAAAACTATGCCTGACGCAGATATTCCTGAATCTGCGAAAATCACTTCACAGAAACCCGAAGTTCCGGCAGATATGGTATTACAGGAAATGCCCGAAGAACTTGAAGATATTTCAGAAAAACCCGAAGATACCTCGCTTACAAAAGTTCCTGACGATTCTTTATCAATTGAACCGTCTGCCAACATTCCGGCTCAGGGAACATCTGATAACAAGCCAGGAACAGAGTCATCCTATATCTCAGATAATACTGTTGAAGATTCCAATAGTTCTGAAAATGCCGGCAATCCTGTCCCGGAAAGAAATGCAGAAAACAGAAAAACCTCTGCCGAATTTTCCCCCTTCTCCGATGGCGAACTGATTTCTGCATGGAAGATACACCTTGATGACCTGAAGCATTTTCCGCGGTATTACTGTGCACTGCGCAATAACCGTTTTCTCCAGTATGGGCATTATAATTTCGGATATTTGCTTTTAGGACAAAGAAATAACGGACAGTATATCCTCGGCGTTCCCGGCGTTTATAATCAGCAGGAACGCTTTATGGCAAATATGTTTGGCTTTCCTTACTTCAAAGAAAGCAGCTATATAGAGATTCCAAAAATGCGCGGCGGTTACTGGTATCGTTTAATCGATGCCCCGGATTCCCACAGATAAAATCGTCTTTTGAAGAATCTTCTGAAAATTCTGAAGTTCTTCAAAAGTATAGCTTCCATATCCAGGCCTGAGGACTCCATCTGAGTCCTTATAAGCCTGCAGATAATATTCTTTCGCTCCTGCCAGCCACCCGGCGATTTCTTCAAAATCCTTTTGCGTATGCAGTTCCCGTACTACTGTTGTTCTGAATTCATAGTCCAGATTCCCATGCAGCAGAAAATCTGCTGTCTCAAAAATACTGTCCATATCAGGCTTTTCTATTCCGGTCAGATTTCCATAGTTATCCGGACAGGCTTTGATATCCATAGCTACTTTATCGATCAGTCCGGCTTCTGCCAGATGTTTTACAATCTTCGGACGCGAGCCATTGGTGTCCAGTTTAACAGCATAGCCCAGCTCTTTGATTTTTCCCAGAAATTCCTCCAGACCATCTGACAGTGTAGGTTCCCCTCCTGAAATGCAGACCCCGTCCAGAATCCCCTTTCTTTTTTTCAAAAAAGTCAAAAGTTCCTCCTGACTGTAATTCGGCTGTTCTCCGGGAGCCACAACCAATATACCATTCTGACAGAACGGACAGCGGAAATTGCATCCACCCAGAAATATAGTACTGGCTACCTTTCCCGGATAGTCCAGCAATGTCGTTTTATTAAAGCCACAGATTCTCATTGTTTATCTCCATTCCAATTATATTTTACCGTATATAAATCTGATATATCATTTTATCATCAGGCATCTGAATCCTCAAGTTAAACCACCTATGTTATAGCAATCCGGACAAAAATCCGAAAAAAAGAACCCTGTTTTACCAGAGTTCTTAATCACATTATTGTTTTGTTATCAGTTCAACTGATAAACCTCAGCAGACTGAAGTCCGAAGCTTAATGCTTCTGAATGGCTGTCACAATAAATATCAACATGTCCATAAGGTGTTCCCAGATCCTCTACTGTGTATACATTTCCGTTGATCAGAAGCTGTGTTCCAAAGGGTACTCCCGCCATAGCCACAGTACGTCCTGCTGTCGGAACTGTTCCGCTGGCTGTCAGGTTACCTGCTGTACCGCAGCACTGTGCACAGTTGCAATATGCAGTCAGTGTAAAGTTGCCAAGGTATTTTCCCTGACCGGAAGAACTGTCTGAGGATGCCTGGCTGTCAGATGTATCTTCTGATTCATTGCTGTCAGAGTCTCCCTCATAGAAATCTGCATCGTTCTCTTCGTATGTATCTTCATCATCAGAATCCCCTGAATCTTCAGAAGTATCCTCAGATTCTTCAGTCTCCGAAGAATCCTGACTGTCCGAAGAGTCTTCCTCATAGGAATCTGTATCTTCTTCATAATCATCAGAACTCTCTTCTGCATCCTGTTCCTGTGCCGCTGCCGCCTCTGCTTCGGCCTGTGCCTGCGCTGCCTCTCTGGCTGCTTTTTCCTCTTCTGCCTGCTGTACAAGCTGAGCAATGCTGTTATCTGCATTGTTGATTTCTGCAGTCAGTGCTGCTGCTTCTTCCTGGCTTGCGCTGATCTGGCTTACATAGGAAGATATGTTATCACTTGTGCTTGCTGCAAGATTCTGAACCTCCTGCTGTTTGGCCGCCCTCTCTTCAAGAAGCTGATCAATAGCAGCCTTCTCTTCCTCAGCAGTTGTTTCCTGATCTTTGATAGTGTTCTGAAGGTTCTCGCATTTCTCCAGCATAGTCCTGTCATACTGGGAAATCTTCGCAACACTCTCTGCATTGTTGAGGAACTCAGAAAGATCCTTAGATGACAGCAAAGTCTCTAATGCAGATGTACCGCCATTCTCATACATATACTGGATGCGGAGCTTCATATCATCATATTGTTTATTTAATGCCTTCTTGGCTTTCTTTAATTCTGTGTGAAGCTGTTTCAGCTCATTCTCTTTCTCTCCGGCCTGTATGCTGAGTTCAGAAATTGCATTAGTCAGGTCTTCATACTGTGTATTCAAATCAGACAGATAGTTCTCCAGCTCCTGCTTCTTGCTCTGAAGGCTGTCAATATTCGCCTGTGTCTGGGCAAGTCCGGCTTCTGCCTGCTGTTTCTGAGCCTGCATATCAGCAATCGCATCTTCTGTTGCATATGCAGTTGTTCCCATGGAAAAAGTAAGCATTCCGGCCAACAGTAATGAAAAAACTTTTTTCTTCATAAATTAATCACCTTTCTCGTTAATCTGAAACCCAGTATATCATATTTCGTAAAAAAATCAACACTTTTTATTAATTTATGTAATAATTATGTAACATTTTGTCGCTGTTTACTCCGTTCTCAGTAACACGCTTCGCGATGCACAGACTTTATGCTAATCGCATAAAGTCGCGCAGTATGTCTCGGGTTTTCTGTGACCTTCGCTCACAAAAAACACCTCGCGGGATACTGTCAGTGAACAGTAACAACATTTTATCTTCACTAATGCTCAGCAAAAAACAGGCACTGCCCCTTTTTCAGAGACAGTGCCTGTGCATCTTCTTATTTGTTTACAGTGCTTTATTCACCGGTTATTCCGCTTCTGCAGCTTCTTCCGGTTCCGCATCCATAACTTCCTGGAACTTGTCCAGAATGATCGTCTGGATCCTGTCACGTGTTGCAGAATTGATCGGATGTGCAATATCACGATATTCTCCGTCTGTTGCCTTACGGCTTGGCATAGCGATAAATAACCCTTTTTCTCCTTCAATCACCTTGATATCATGTACTACAAATTCATCATCGATCGTTATGGAAACAACCGCTTTCATCTTTCCTTCTTTTGCTACCTTCCTCACACGCACGTCAGTAATATTCATGATACAAATTTACTCCTTTCGATTTACCGAATCTATCCGGCTGTTTTATTTACAGTATATATCTGTCATTTTTCTCCACGACGATCTTCACTTCACCGTCGCCGCAGTAATACGAATTTGCACGAATAGTATCCCGGCTTTCAACAATGCAGTTCTCAATATGAGTATTATCTCCCAGATATACATTGTTTAAAATCACAGAGTTCTTGATCACGCAGTTATTTCCTACAAATACGTCTTTAAAAAGAACGGAATTCTCCACCGTACCATTGATAATACATCCACTGGCAACCAGGCTGTTCTTCACCTGTGCTCCCGGATTGTATTTTGCAGGAGGCAGATCATCAATCTTTGTCTTAATTGTCGGTTCCTGTTTGAAGAAATAGTTTCTGATCTCCGGTTTCAGGAAATCCATATTTGTCTTATAATATGCTTCTGCTGTGGAGATATTGCTCCAGTATGTGTCAATCTTATATCCATAGATTCTCTTAAGATTCTTGTAGCGGATCAGAATATCCTTTACAAAATCATGTCTGCCTTCCAGCGCAGCTCTCTCGATCAGCTCGATCAGCTGTCTTCTTCGGATAACATAGATACCTGTTGAAATTGTATTATAAGAAGAAACCATTGGCTTCTCTTCAAATTCCTCAATCCTGCAGTCCTCATTCATACGGAGAACACCAAATCTCTCAATCTCACTGGGATTATCGCAGGTAGTGCATACTACCGTAACATCTGCACGTTTCGCAATATGATATTCAAGAACCTTGTTGTAATCCATCTTATAAACGCAGTCGCCGGATGCGATCACTACATATGGTTCATGACTGCTTTTAAGGAATTCCAGATTCTGATAAATAGCATCTGCTGTTCCCTGATACCACAGACTGTTCTCTTTTGTGATCGTAGGTGTAAATACAAAGAGACCACCCTGTTTTCTTCCGAAATCCCACCATTTGGAAGAGCTTAAATGTTCATTCAGAGAACGGGCATTGTACTGTGTCAGAACAGCAACTCTCTGAATATGAGAACTCGCCATGTTGCTCAGTGCGAAGTCGATACTTCTGTAGCTTCCGGCAATCGGCATTGCTGCGATTGCCCTCTTATTTGATAATTCTCTCATGCGGTTATTATTACCGCCAGCCAAAATAATACCTATCGCTCTCATTATTCGTCACCGTCCTTTGCTGTAATTACCTGTCCGCCGGCCAGCTCACCATCAGGATAATCCTCAGGAACAGTTATACCTGAGATTGCTGTATTCTTTCCGATCCTTACATTATCCGGGATCACGCTGCGTTCACCAACCGTAGCAATTCCAAATGCATAAACTGCAGGTTTCAGCACATTCGGTGCTTCCTCACCACATCCCAGTACAACATTATTTCCAATAGTAACATCCTCGGCAATAATAGCCTTATCCATCTGTACGCCCTCACCAATGGTAGAATTGCGCATGATAATGGAATCACGGATCACGCTGCCTTTTCCGATCACAACATTTGGTCCGATCACAGAATTATGTATTTCCCCGTAAATTTCTGCACCCTCACCGATCAGACATCTGTCTGTAACCGCATCTGCCGAAATATACTGAGGCGGGATAATATCTCCCTTTGTGTAAATCTTCCAGAATTCTTCATAGAGATTAAATTCCGGAATAATATCGATCAGTTCCATATTGGCCTCCCAATAAGAACCCAGTGTTCCTACATCCTTCCAGTATCCATTGTATTCGTAGGCGAAAAGTCTTTCACCTTTCTCCTTGCAGTATGGAAGAACATGTTTGCCAAAATCACAGCTGTTCTGATCCTTCAGAGACATCAGTGCTTCCTTTAAAGCAGGCCAGCTGAAAATATAAATTCCCATGGACGCCAGATTGCTGCTTGGATGCTCCGGTTTCTCCTCAAACTCCGTAATGCGTCCTATGTCATCTGTTACCATGATACCAAAACGGCTTGCTTCCTCAATAGGTACCGGCATACAGGCAATCGTCACATCCGCTTTATTCGCTTTATGGAAATCAAGCATTACTTCATAATCCATCTTATAGATATGGTCACCGGATAAGATCAGGACATAATCCGGATTATACTGTTCCATGTAATCCATATTCTGGAAGATTGCATTGGCTGTTCCTGTGTACCACTCACTGCTGGTACTCTTCTCGTAAGGCGGCAGTACTGTTACACCACCTTCGTTTCTGTCAAGATCCCATGGAATACCAATTCCGATATGTGTATTAAGTCGCAATGGCTGATACTGTGTCAATACACCTACTGTATCGATGCCTGAATTAATACAGTTACTTAAAGGAAAATCTATGATACGATATTTCCCGCCAAAAGCAACTGCAGGTTTCGCTACTTTTTCTGTCAGTACACCCAGTCTGCTGCCCTGACCGCCGGCCAGAAGCATAGCTATCATTTCTTTCTTAATCATGCAATCACCTCTTGTTGTAGTTATGGTAACTATTCGTCAGTCTGCTGTTTCGCGAGGCACTGAACAGTTACAGGTTATGATTATTTAATTATAACACACTTTTATCTGTTAGTGAACATTATTTACAATTTTTGTTTCTCTTTTTTTGTTTTTTTATGATTTTTGCACACGTTTTTTATTGAGTCTGTATTTCCACCGATATATTATTAGGCATTTTTCATATATCCAATGTCGTTTTTTGTAATTTTTTATCAACCAAAAGAAGTCCTTTTCATTTTAAGGCACAGGGAGTATAATAAACAGACAGATAAAACAGTTCCAGTAACTATGCGAATATGTTACAGTTACCGGATTTATAAAGATTTGTAAATAATTAATCAAGGAGAACATACTATGTATCAGATAGATTTTCACAAACCACTTCATATACATTTTATCGGTATCGGCGGCATCAGCATGAGCGGACTGGCCGAGATTCTTCTCGGCGAGGATTTTGTCATTTCCGGTTCCGATTCCAAATCCAGTCCTCTTACGCAGGCACTGGAGAAAAAGGGAGCCACCATCTATTACGGACAGCGTGCCACAAACATTACCGATGACGTAGATGTTGTGGTATATACCGCAGCTATCCATCCTGACAACCCGGAATTTGCCTGTGCAAAGGAAAAAGGACTTCCAATGCTCACACGTGCAGAGCTTCTCGGACAGATCATGAGGAATTATGATACTCCTGTTGCCATTTCCGGAACTCATGGAAAAACAACCACGACATCTATGGTATCTCACATTCTTCTTGCAGGAGACTGTGACCCGACCATCAGTGTGGGAGGTATTCTTCCTGCTATCGGCGGAAACATCCGCGTAGGCAATTCTGAGACTTTTGTCACAGAAGCCTGCGAATACACAAACAGCTTTCTGAGCTTTTTCCCGAAGATCAGTATTATCCTGAATATGGATGCAGACCATCTGGATTTCTTTAAGGATATTGACGATATCCGTCATTCCTTCCGCCGCTTTGCAGAGCTTCTTCCTGCTGACGGTACACTGATCATCAATGCAGATACTCCGAAATATGAAGATATCATCCGGGATCTTCCATGTAATGTGATCACTTATGGTCTGGAACATGATGCAGATTATCAGGCAGCAGATATCACTTATGACAAATATGGACATGCTTCCTTCTCCGTTCTGCGCAATGGCGTTAAGGTTGGCAGCTATTATTTGAAAGTGCCGGGCATCCACAATGTTTCCAATGCACTGGCAGCAATTGCCCTCGGTCATCTTCTTGGTCTTTCCGAAGAAGTGATCATCAAGGGACTTGGAAGTTTCACAGGAACAGACCGCCGTTTCCAGTATAAAGGAGAAGTTGCAGGGGTTACGATCGTAGACGATTATGCACATCATCCTACAGAAATTGAAGCAACTCTTCATGCCGCACACAATTATCCCCATAAGAAATTATGGTGTGTATTCCAGCCACATACATATACCCGTACCAAAGCTCTGCTTCCGGAGTTTGCCAAAGCACTCAGCCTGGCAGATCATGTGGTAGTTGCGGATATTTATGCAGCAAGAGAAACCGATACTCTTGGAATTTCTTCAGAGGATCTGCAGAAGCGTATCCAGGAACTTGGAACGCCATGCGAATATTTCCCGACCTTTGATGAGATTGAGAATTATCTTCTCGCAAACTGCCAGGAGGGAGATCTGCTCATCACCATGGGAGCCGGAGATGTTGTAAATATCGGGGAACATCTGCTGGGCAAATAATATTTCTCACGGATAACTTCCTATTATAACAGACAGTTGTCAGACAGTTATTTGCAATCCGCTGCCAGACATAGATATCAGCAATTTACACAGGACAATTCGGAAAATAATTTTTCAGAATTGTCCTGTTTTTTACAACCGCCCAACTTATAGCACTTATAGCAACAGAAGATACTGAACACTTGTGTCTCTGTCGACAATTTCCATTAAAAAGTTATAAACATTTTATCCCCCTCAGTTCTTCCTTTATTTATAACAGTTCAGATCACTTATCCACATTTTCCACATCGTTATACACATTTTCATCTGCCTGCATATGTGGATGTATATGTGCATAAATCACTTAACATAATTCGACATTATTCGTCCCCGTAATACTCCGTTTTTCCCTGAAATTCAACATTTTTCAGGTTTCCAATAATATATACCACATTTCACCTTTCCACATTATCCACATTATCCACATTCAAATGTGGATGAAATCTTCGACAAAAATCCCCTATTCTCTTTTAAAAAATATTGTGCTATAATTCATAGATATCAAGTCAGAGGAAAAATATCTTTTTTTACTCTGACATCTTATTATTATGAGAATTGTGGGAGCTGCTTTGCAGCGGAGCAATTCGTGGATATCAGGTTAGGGGCAAAATACCTTTTGACCCTAACATCTTATTATTATGAAAGAGAGTGGAAATTCATGGCTATGATCACTTTACAGAATTCCCGCAATGCGGAAGTAACTGTATTAACCAACAATTTCATAGACAACTATATGCCTGGGGCCAATGGAGAATTTGTGAAAGTATATATCTATCTTCTGAGGCTTCTTTCTGACACCTCTGTACCCTTCAGTCTGGAGCAGATGGCTGATCATTTCTTCTGTACAGAACGTGACATTATCCGCGCTCTGAAATACTGGGAGAAAGAAAAACTCCTTACTTTAACCTACAGAAATAACGAAGATATAGCAGATATCATATTGAATGTACCACCTGTAAAATCTGCTGCTTCCGACACAACTGTTTCGGCAGCCCCTGTCACAAAAACAGAACCCCAGACTTCTTCTGCGCCGGCACAGCCTGTGAAGCAGACCACCAGATCAGCCACTGCACTGTCTCCTGACCGTGTAAAAGAATTAAAGCAAAATGATGAGATCGTACAGCTCCTCTATATCGCAGAACAGTATCTCGGCAAAACGCTCACTCCTACCGAGATGAAAAAGATCCTGTTTTTCTATGATGAGCTGAAATTCTCGCCTGATCTGATCGAGTACCTGATCGAATACAGTGTCAGCCGCGGGCATAAGAGTATGCGTTACATAGAAACCGTTGCTCTTGCCTGGGCAGATGAGGGAATCACCACTGTCACCATGGCAAAAGAGGCAAATTCCCGTTATGCCAAAGAATACTTTACTATTTTTAAATCAATGGGAATCAGCGGACGAAATCCGGTAGATACAGAGATTTCTCTTATGAACACCTGGCTGAATGATTATGGTTTTACCATGGATATCATCCAGGAAGCCTGCAGCCGTACAGTTCTCTCTACCGGACAGCCAAGTTTCCAGTATGCAGATAAAATCCTTTCCGGATGGAAAGATAAAAATGTCCGTACACTTGCAGATGTCCGGCTCCTCGATGCTCAGCATCAGCGCCAGAAGCTGGAAAAGAATACCCAGCGAAAAGCAGCTTCCAAACCGGCTGCATCAAACCGGTTTAACAATTTCCATCAGCGACAGTACGACTTTAACGAATATGAAAAGAAATTACTGAATCAGTAACGGCAGTGACATAATCGTCTGAAAGTCACTGAACAGCTACAAAAAAACAAACGAAAGGGTGTGAAGTCATGCCTTTACAGAATTATCAGTATGATACGATCATGCGGGAATACAGCAAGACCCAGTCTCAGAACAGACGTATTCTGGAGGAGCGTACTCAGGAGATTTATAAAAAAATCCCGCGCATCCACGAAATAGATGAAGAGGTTGCCACCTTAAGCGCCAAAAAAGCAAGAGCACTCTTAAGCGGAGAATCATCAGGTCTTGAGGACCTTAAAGCTGCAATCTCTCTTCTGTCCCAGGAGCGCAATGCCCTGCTGGTATGTAACTCATATCCGGAGGATTATCTGGAACTTCCATATAAGTGTCCGGTCTGTCAGGATACCGGTTACGTCGGAAGCCAAAAATGTACCTGTTTTAAGAAAGCAGAGATAGAACTGCTCTATACGCAGTCCAATTTAAAAGAAATTCTCAAAAAAGAAAACTTTGACCACTTTTCTTTTGATTATTATTCTGATACAATGAAGAATGAAGCTACCGGACTGACAGAAAGAGAGACGGCCCGGAGAGCTTATGATATTGCCAGAGGTTTTGTGAGAAATTTTGACAGTTCCTTTGAGAATCTGTTTCTTTACGGTGATACCGGTGTGGGTAAGACTTTTCTTTCTCACTGTATTGCTCATGATCTTCTGGAATCAGCACATTGCGTTATGTACTTTTCCGCATTTGATCTGTTTGAACTGCTGGCAGACTCCAAATTCTCCAGAGATAAAACAGAAGGACAGGAATTTGTATTTGACAGCGATCTGCTGATCATCGACGACCTGGGAACTGAACTTACAAACAGCTTTGTCTCTTCCCAGTTGTTTTTGTGCATAAATGAACGCATCATGCGCAGGAAGTCTACGATCATATCAACAAATCTGAAACTGGAAAATTTCTCGGATACTTATTCCGAACGAACCTTTTCGAGAATCGCCAGCAACTACCGTATGGTGAAGCTGGAAGGAAAGGATATCCGTATACAGAAAATTTTTTTAGGAGGAAAATAAAACATGGCACAGGCAACAACTAAAGATTTAACTACACTTCCGGTGGGCAGACTTGGTCTGATCCCCCTGATCAGCTGTAAGGATCTGGGTGAAAAAGTAAATGAATGGCTGATACAGTGGCGTAAAGAGCGCAGCCACGAAGAGCTTGATTCTTTTGCATTTGAGGGTTATCAGAGAGAGTCCTATCTGATACCGGTCCAGACAGCACGTTTCGGTTCCGGTGAGGCGAAATGTACGATCATGGAATCTGTACGTGGTGACGATATCTATCTGATGGTTGATGTATGTAACTACAGTCTTACCTACAGCATCGGACCATACGAGAATCTTATGTCTCCTGATGACCATTTTCAGGATCTGAAACGTGTGATCGGCGCAATCGGCGGCAAAGCCCGCAGAGTAAACGTGATCATGCCTTATCTGTACGAAAGCCGCCAGAATATCCGCAGCGGCAGAGAATCCCTGGACTGTGCAACAGCACTTCAGGAGCTTGTAAGTATGGGTGTGGAAAACATCATCACTTTTGACGCACATGACGCGCGCGTGCAGAATGCAACACCTCTGCATGGATTTGAGACTATACAGCCATCCTATCAGTTTATCAAAGCTCTTCTCAATCATGAGAAAGGACTTCACATCGACAACGATCATTTCATGATCATCAGCCCTGATGAGGGAAGCATGAACCGCGCAATCTATCTTGCCAATATCCTTGGTGTTGATATGGGTATGTATTACAAACGTCTGGATTACTCCAAGAGAATCAATGGACGTCACCCAATCGCAGCTTACGAATTCCTCGGTCCAAACCTTAAGGGCAAAGATATGATCCTGATCGATGATATGATTTCTTCCGGTGATACAGTTCTTAAGATTTCTTCTCTCCTCAAGGAAAGAGGAGCAGGCAGAATTTATATCTGCTCTACTTTCGGACTGTTTACAAACGGACTCGAGAAATTTGATGAGGCTCATAAGGCAGGAGTGTTTGACAAACTGCTCACTACAAACCTAATCTATCAGTCTCCTGAGCTTCTTGCAAAAGATTACTACATTTCCTGTGATATGAGTAAATATATCGCCCTGATCATTGATACTCTTAATCATGATCAGTCCGTAAGCTATCTGCTCAACCCGGTTGACAGGATCAACCGCTGCGTAAGCAATTATATGGCTCAGTATGATGAGAAATAAATAACTTCTGTAAAATTTATAAAAAGAGATTTCATGTTCTGTTCCGGCTGTTTCATCCGAAATTCCTGCAGTACATGAAATCTCTCTTTTTGTTATATATAATGCAATCCACTCTTCTATGCGGCCCTACACTGAATAACTGCTTCGCAGTCTGATTAAAATTCAGGAAATAATTTGCTTCCCATAAGGGATTCCCTCTCTGTCCAGAAGTTCCATCTCGCGTTTACTGCAGGTACTGATGATAACCTGCTTTTTCTCCTTATACATCCATTCAAGAACTGCCTCAAGATCTTCTTCCTCATACATCCCAAAGATATCATCCAGTATCACCGGCAGACTTTCTTCCTGACACAGAAGCTCTCCTGCAGCCATGCGCATGGCAAAATAAATCAGCTCCAGAGTGCCGCGGCTGAGACATTCCAGTGCTTCCGCTCCGTTCCCGGTAGTTACTGTCATGTGGGATGCCGCATCCATCTGTACGTCCTGATATTCACCATCTGTAATCTCACTCAAAATCTGAGAAGTACGTATCTGCAGCTTTCGTCCCACCTGAAGATGAATATTTCCTGACATTCTCTCTATGGTTTCCATCGCCATATTCAGAGCCTGTACTTCCCGCTCTTCCGATGTAAGCAGAAAAGAATTTTCTTCGTATTCCCGGTATTCTTCCTTAAGGTTACAAAGTTCTGTTTCTTTCTCATCATAGTCCTGTCTGAGATTTTCTTTACTGCATCTGAGTTTCTCCTGCCTGGATACCCAACGTTTCTTCATCCGTATTCTCTTCTGAAATTCCCTTGCATACTTCAGCTGCTGTTTTCCACAAAATCCCACCAACGCAGCTGCAATAACCGCTACGATCAGACTTACCGAAACACTGTCCGCTATAATCGCAGTCAAAATCAATCCAAAGATGCCGGCAGCGGCCGATATCAGCATTCCCATTGCAAAGCTGTTTCTTTTTGCCTTTGCCTGTGCCATTCTCTCATCCAGAATAACCGCACCATTTTCATCTCCGGGATGCATCCGTAACGACTCCTCTTTCTCATTAATCTGATCCAGCTTTCCATTCAGATCATTCAGATCACTTATGATATCATCCATCCTGGTCAGAAGTTTCTGCCTCTCCTGTTCTGTCTCTTTCTGTTTTCTGTCTGCCTGTACCAGATAACCCTTTCTGGACATCTTGAGCATCTGCATGGCCCGTCCCAGATCCATGGAGCTGTCTGCAGTTCCCTGATAGCCGGTCATAAATTTTTGCAGCTCCCGAGCCAGATCCTGTTCTGTCGGACTCTTTAACTTCGCAGCAAAAACTGCATTATCGTAGATTGCTTCACTGATATCTCCGAGAAACATATTTTTAATATACGTATGTACTATCGCTCTTTCGCTTTCATTCTCTCCATACAGAACGTTAATTCCCGGAGAAAACTCTAAAGTTTTATCATGGATTTCTCCAGAGTTTTTAATATTTAACTGTCTGATAATCATATTCTGTCTGTCACCTGCTTGTTTCCAGTAAAGCCTGAAGACCATAATATAATGCCTTCTCCTCCACTGCATTTCTGTCTTTTTCAAGAAAATAACTGATATAGTCACCAATCAGTGTTCCACTATATTTTTTTTGAAGTGCTTCCAGATCATAGGAAGGCTTTGATTCATCCAGAACCTCTGTTACGTAGCCAAAAGACTTCAGTCTCTCGGGAAGCAGCAGAAGCTCCGGTGCCCTGGTTCCCTGGATTACGATCCTGTAGATATTCATGCGTCCTTTATTCGCCAGATCCGCCTTCAACATATCCTCCAGAGATGCCTGTGTAGAATCTTCACGCAGCATCAGAAGAATCTGCTCATAGGAACGGCAGGCAAAAGGAACAAAATTTGTCTTAAGCCTTCCATTTTCCAGATGTCCTTCTATGTATCCATGATCACCCAGATCATTTCTGTCAACAGGCTCCAACGCACCTGCATAAGCTGCATTATCCCGGATCAGAATCTGGGGTTTATGAATATGTCCTAATGCAATATAATCAAATCCTGACGCAGCAATTGATTTGATATTCATGGGGATATGCTTCGCATCTCCACCATGAGCCAGTAAAATGTGAACCCCCTCTCCCTCTGCAGGATGTATGGAATCATACAGAGGATTCTCTATTTCCTGATGTTCATAGCTCAGTCCATATACATAAACATCCAGTTTCTCATCTTTCACACAGGTAAGCTGTTCATTCTTAAAAAATGTCACATTCTTTTCCCACTGAAAATCCCGGTAAAAAGAATCAGCCTTAATATAGTCATGATTTCCTGCCATCAGATAAACCCGGGTATCCGGGATGGTGGAAAACAGGTTATTTACTTCTTTCAGTTCCCGTAGAAGAGGCTGGCGGTGGAACAAATCTCCTGCTATAAATAACAAATCCACCGGATTCTCGCGGATACCCGCAATAACCCGGCGGAAAGTTTCCCAGATTTCTTCCTCCCGCCTGCTGCTCCATGGACAGCCCCTGTCAGGAACTGCACCAAGGTGTACATCTGCAAGATGAATAAATCTCATGCCAATCTCTCTTTCTATAACATTTTTGATATCTGCGGATTGCTCTGCAGCTTCAATGCTCCCACAATACTGATATCAGTCAAATTATAAATCACAGTTTTTAACAGTTCTTGGGAATGGAATTACGTCGCGGATGTTGCCCATGCCGGTAAGGTACATTACGCAACGTTCAAATCCAAGACCAAATCCTGAATGGCGTGTGGAACCATATTTACGAAGATCAAGATAGAAGTCATAATCCTCTTTCTTAAGTCCCAACTCGTCCATACGTTTCTCAAGTTTCTCAATGTCATCCTCTCTCTGGCTTCCACCGATGATCTCACCGATTCCAGGCACCAGACAGTCCATAGCTGCAACAGTCTTGTTATCCTCATTCATCTTCATGTAGAAAGCTTTGATCTCCTTCGGATAATCTGTTACAAATACAGGTTTCTTAAAGATTTCTTCTGTAAGATAACGTTCATGCTCTGTCTGCAGATCGCATCCCCAGAATACTTTGTAGTCAAATTTATCGTTGTTCTTCTCCAGAAGCTCTACTGCTTCTGTGTAAGTGACATGACCAAACTCAGAATTGATCACATGGTTCAGTCTGTCCAGAAGTCCCTTATCAACAAAAGAATTGAAGAAATTCATCTCTTCCGGTGCATTCTCCAGTACATAACGGATCACATATTTCAGCATTGCCTCTGCAAGATCCATGTTGTCATTTAAATCTGCAAATGCGCATTCCGGCTCGATCATCCAGAACTCTGCCGCATGACGGGTTGTGTTGGAATTCTCAGCGCGGAAGGTTGGTCCGAAAGTATAAACATTGCGGAATGCCTGTGCAAAAGTCTCGCAGTTTAACTGTCCGCTTACTGTCAGATTAGTTTCTTTTCCGAAGAAATCCTGAGAGTAATCTACAGCACCCTTGTCATCTGTCGGAACGTTGTTCATATCCAGAGTAGTTACCTGGAACATCTCACCTGCTCCTTCACAGTCGCTTCCTGTGATCAGCGGAGTATGCACATAAACAAATCCCTGCTCCTGGAAGAAACGGTGAATCGCATAGGCACACAGAGAACGTACACGAAATACTGCCTGGAATGTGTTTGTTCTCGGACGGAGATGTGTGATGGTTCTTAAGTATTCAAGACTGTGGCGTTTCTTCTGAAGCGGATAATCAGGTGCAGAATTACCCTCTACTGTAACTTCTGCTGCCTGGATCTCAAATGGCTGTTTTGCCTGTGGAGTTGCTACCAGTGTACCTTTGACAATGATCGCTGCACCTACGTTTAATTTGCTGATCTCAGCAAAGTTCTCCATTGTATCGTGATAAACTACCTGAAGAGTCTCAAAGAAGCTTCCGTCGTGAAGCACGATAAATCCAAATGTCTTGGAGTCACGTACGCTTCGTACCCATCCACCTACTGTAACCTCTTTATCCAGGTATTTTTCTCTCTCTTTGTAAATCTCTTTTACTGTTGTTAACTTCATATCTATGTTTCCTCTTTCTCCTCATCGTTCTGGTCTTA
Source organism: Blautia sp. DFI.3.45 (assembly GCF_020593505.1). NCBI lineage: Bacteria > Bacillati > Bacillota > Clostridia > Lachnospirales > Lachnospiraceae > Blautia > Blautia sp. DFI.3.45. Next base: position 152,510 of record NZ_JAJDMI010000001.1, on the reverse strand, counting down.
CACAAAAAGACGAAACGCTGTTTCAGATAACAGCCGTCTCGCCTTTTAGTATAGACTATTCCCTGTTTTCACGCAAGGAGTAATCTGGTATTTAACTATGTTTTTTCTTTTGTCAGGTGTAGCAAAATCATGCTCTCTGCCATTTGGTCAGGCAGGCACTCTCAATGAATCCATACATTTTGCAAAAATACGCTTATATGTCCTTGTAGTATAGTGAAGCCCGTCATCTACCGTACCGGTTCCGTAATGATCACTGGCAAAGCTGTATCCTGTTGATTTCAGATAAGAATACATATCAATATAAGTATAAGCAGAAGACAGATTTGCTTTCATATACTGATTGAATGATCTGACTGCCGCCTCACTTCTGTCCGCTCTTCCCGCATTGGGAAGCATCAGACGATTCACCGGATTTACAGACATGAAGTACAGTTCACATCCTTTGCTTTTAAGCTGTGGTGCAATCCAGTTATAATACTCCGCATAATCTGCAGATTTTGACAAGTCGTTTACTCCAAAATTAAAGATCACTGCGGTTTTCTTTGAAAGAATACTGTTGGAATCGTGCTGTACTATGGAATAAAGCTGAGCCCATCCTGTAGTGGTAAACCAGTCCAGTCCCTTTCCTGCCGAGCAGACAAACTTCACATTTTTAGTCACAGATTCTCCCATTCCTGTCAGAACATTTTCCATAAATTCCGTACGGGAATCACCTACAAAAATCACCTGTTTATATTTATAGATATCTACCTGCGGAAGCTGATCCTCTGTAAGGTCTGTTTCCGTTGTTCTGTTAAATACCACTGCATAGAGATCCACATTTCCATTTACCGTGATTTTTTCTTCTGCCTCATACTGCGGAGAAACACTCTGCATCGGTTTTGTGGACCACCCCATAAAAGTATAACCTTCTGCATCCCTTACGCCCGGAAGAGAATAAGAACTTCCTTTTGCCAGAGTCGTTTTCTGCCAGGTGCTGCCGTCACATCTGTGAAAAGTCAGCTGTACTGCCTTCTTCTGTACCGCATAAAGAGTGATATTTTTGTTGACTGTACATTTCGCCTTTGCTGTTGCTTTCTCGGAATTTTTCTTACTTGACCATCCCTGATTAACATAACCGGTTCTTGCCGGTACTTTTGCAAAGGTAACAACCGTTCCCTCTTCTACTGTCTGAGTAAGTTTTTGATAAGCCGCATTAGTGCTTCCATTTCCCAGATAGTAGCTGACCGTATAATAATTACTCTTTCTGCGCACTGCATAGAACCGAGTTGCCTTTGTAATCTTTACTGTATCACCGGATGAATATTCCGGTTCTGTTTCTCCCTTTACAGTTGTCCAGCCCAGATTTGTATAACCCTTTACTTTCGGCACATCAGGCAGTGTCACTTTCTGATTTTTTGACGCATACATGGTGAGCGAAGTATAAATTTTGCTGGTACTTGTTCCATTATTGTTATTGAAAGTAACTGTGTAAGGCAATTTCTTATATACAGCATAGAAAGTCAGTGTTTTTGATATAGTCACATTCTGGCCTGCTTTATAGTCAGCTTTGGAGGCTTTTTTATTCTTTGACCATCCCAAAGACTGATATCCTGTCTTGACAGGCACCTGCGGTATTGTAACTGTAAGTCCTTTTCCGACTTTCTGATTCAGTCTGGTAAATTTACTGTTGCTTGCCCCCGTATTGGTCTTAAAATTCACCTGAAGTGCTGTACGGCGCACAATGTAAAAATCTGTGTCGCCGGTCACTGTAAATTCTGAATTCAGTTCATATTTTACAGCAGAACTTCCCTTTGTATCTGTCCATCCATAATTAATGTATTTAGATGATGGCATATCCGGAAGTATGACGTTTTTTGTCTCATATGCCTGCAGAATCCCATTGGAAAACACACTGGTTCCTGAATTATTATAAAGGGAAACCGTACATTTCTTTGGCATATAGAAGTTCAGGATGCCTTTTTCGAGAAACAGATTCCAGCTCTCGCCTTTCTTCAGAGTAAGAATATCTCCACCCTTCAGAGTGATCGCATCTCCAAGTTTTTCATTTTTTTCCAGTTTCCACATATCTGGTGCACCTGTATCCGGTACATTGGGAAGGATCAAAGATTCACCCCAGGACATCACTGTTCGCAGCTGTTCGCATTCATTTCCTTCTCCGTCTATAAACCGGAGCATTACCTCTTTCTCCGGATTAATCGTCGGCGTGGGAGATGGTGATGGTGTGACTGAAGGAGTCGGTGTTGAAGACGGCATCGGTGTGACCGAAGGAGTCGGTGTTTCTGTCAGTGCAGGTGTACCCTCCGGTGTCGAAGTCACTGTTGGTGTTGGTGACAGTTCCGATGCCATTACTTTCTCCGAATCAGAAGCTGCCGGCAAAGTATTTTCTGTATCAGTTATGCACGAATCTTCTTCCCCTGAACTGAAAATCTCTTCAAAACTGTCCGGAGTGCCGAACTCTGCTGCCTGTACGGGAACTGTTGCAGTGATCAGTGCCACAGTCAGAAACACACTTGCCAGACGCTTTCCTCTTTTGTGTCTTTTTCTGTACATATTTACCTCCATTTTGCAAAAACGTCCCAACATAAAATATGCGGGACGTTCTCTATGCATTCCCAATCATTCAAAAACATCTTCAGACTGCCCGGCTTTTGATCAGAACCGCCACAACCTGCTCATATGTAAATAATACCAGATTTGTCATCCTGCTATGTAAACACTGTTTTCTTATGGTTGAAAATATTCCTTATAATTTATTGATAAACCTCATAAATGCTTCTCTGCCTTCAGCAGTGCATTTATATACGCCGGCATCCTCAAGTACATGAACGAATACATTACCGACTTCTTTTCTGAGAACATCCTGAATGTTGTCTTTATCAAGGTTGTCATATTTCGGAAGGAATTCTGCAACCCACGCTGCATGTTTCTCAATCTTCTCATTGGAAGAAATGTCTTTTCCCTCCAGAATATATTCTGCCAGAAGTTCCAATTCTTCTTTTAATCTTGCCGGAAGTACGGCAAGTCCCATTACTTCGATCAGACCAATATTCTCTTTCTTGATATGGTGATACTCTGCATGCGGATGGTATACACCAAGAGGATGCTCATCAGTAGTAATGTTATTTCTAAGTGTGAGATCCAGTTCAAACATATCTCCGGATCTGCGGGCGATCGGTGTGATCGTATTGTGCGGTTCTCCATCAGTTTCAGCAAAGATAAACGCACTTTCGTCTGTATAACCTCTCCACGCTTCCAGAACATGTGTAGCAAGCTCTATCAGTCTCTTCTCATCCTTATGACGGATCCTTAAAACTGAAAGAGGCCATTTAACAATACCTGCTTCTACATCCTCATATCCCGGAATAGTCACATGTTTCTCGATCGGTGCTTTTGCCATTGCGAAAGTATAATGTCCGCCCTGGAAATGATCGTGACTTAAAATAGAACCGCCTACGATAGGCAGGTCTGCATTGGATCCCAGGAAGTAATGCGGGAAAAGTTTTACAAAATCAAAAAGTTTGATAAATGTATTCTTCTCAATCTTCATCGGAACATGCTGACTGTTAAAGACGATGCAATGCTCATTGTAATACACATATGGGGAATACTGAAATCCCCAGGGGCTGTCATTTACAGTGATAGGAATGATTCTGTGATTCTCTCTGGCAGGATGATTAACTCTTCCTGCATATCCTTCGTTCTCCGGGCAAAGAAGACATTTCGGATAACTGCTGGATTTTACAAGCTTGGCAGCAGCGATTGCCTTCGGATCTTTTTCCGGTTTGGAAAGATTGATGGTGATATCGATTTTACCATATTCACTGTCTACTGTCCATTTCTGATCTTTCTTTACACGATAACGACGAATATAATCGCTGTCCTGACTGAGTTTATAGAAGTAATCGGTTGCTTCCTGTGGATCTTTCTCATATCTGCTCCAGAACTCATTCTGTACCTGCGCCGGACGCGGCATCAGACAGTTCATAAGTCTGGTATCAAAAAGGTCTCTGTACACAACACTGTCTTCTATGAGATTTCTCTTCACAGCCTCATCCAGAAGTGCATTTAATACCTCTTCAAGATTGATATCCCTGTACTCTTCCTCAGGTTCCACATATTCGTCTTCTTTAAAGACATCCAGAAGAAGATTTATTGTATAATTCTTCTCGCAGGCCGGTGTAAGTCCTGTTTCTACTCCGTACTGTACTAATTTTTTAATGTTCTCATATAACATCTGTACGTTCCTCCGTTTCGCTGTTACTGTTTCACTCTTACAGTAACGTATTTAAACAATAAATTTCTCTGCCACTGTTTGTCCTTTTTAGAATACTCAAATATCAGTGAAATGTAAAGAAGCATTTTTACAATTTTTTGGATGAATAACCGGCAGGTTGCTGTCGCGTTACTGTTCGCTCCGTTCTCAGCTGCCTGCCGGTTATGTTTTTCATCAGTAATTTACTGTTTCTATATAGGTGATAAACACATTTCCGGCTTTCTGGAAAAGATCCGTACTGTCATTCATTCCATACGGATAGGTCTCTTTTTTAACCGGATCATACAGCCAGGTATTATATTCATCATATCCTACGATCACCACGCTTGTATCTGCTCCCGTTTTGGCAATTACCGGACGCTGTGCACTTATCTCGTACAGCACACTGTCCAGACTGCAGCCGGAAAGATCGATCACAGTTCCGGTCTTTTTGAGACTCTTTTTCAGGGTTTTAATATCATAGGTTCCCTGAAGCACAATCTCCGGAATCCCTTCTGTATCTATCTGCATTTTTGTCTTTTTATTTCCACGTTCCCATACATACTGCTGTGTACGGTTCAGCACTACACCTCCCAGCGTATCTGCACGCAATACAGCCTTCGCCGGATCTGTATAGATACCGTTCAGTCCGCCCTGTCCGTAAACATAATATGCTGTTTCCTGAGGAATCTGAGTGTCCAGAACAATGTCTTTCCGGTCGGAACTGCTTACCTTTGCATACATAGTCAGCGGAGAATCTGTCTGTTTGGTTGTGTTAAATACCAGTTTCACACGAACACCTGTCCTGGATGCAGAAATAAGTTCGATTTTTACTGTATTTGCCGCTGCCTTTTTATTATTCATGATCGTATCTTTCTTCTGGGCAACATAAGAGGTTTCTCCGGATTTTGCAGAAAGTTCAAACTCGATCAGAGTATTTCCTACTGAAATATCAGTGATATAAAGTCCGTCTTTCCGGTATTCTTTTTTTACATTTCCTTCAAAATCTTCAATACGCAGAATGCGGATCCCAACAGATTTATGTTCCTCCTCATCTGTAAGAATATCTTCTTTATTCAGCATTCCATAAATCAGATCTTCATTCATAAATCCAACTGTACGAAGTCTCTGGCCTTTCTGCGGTGCGATCAGTCGGGTTTTACAGGTATCAAAATCAATTTCCTTGATATTTCCTTTTTCATCCCCCTCTGAAACCAGCCAGGCTGCATGATCATTATTATCGGAAGATACAAAATTCGCATTTTTTATTCCTTTTTCAAGAATTTCACTGGAGTTCTCTTCGATATTGATTCTGTAAAGATTCTTCGCCAGAATCAGAAACAGCTCATTCTTTTCATTGACATAGGACAGTTTTTCAAGATCTTTTTTCAGAAATTCAAATGATTCCGAAACAGGGATAAAGGCTCTTTCTTCTGCCACGTTTTTATCACGATTGTAATGGTAAACTGCAATTCCTTCATATCCTTCATGGCTTCCTCTGTTCATATATCCATAAAGTACGAAATCAATATCTCCTTCATCAGTTACTCTGACGATCTTGATGTCATGCTGAGTTCTGGAATCGCGGAAATCTCCGTCCTTCAATTTTCTGAAACTGAAAACCTGATTTACCTTTTCATTGCCCGGTGAATAGGACCACAGATCTCCCTCCTGCACAAAAGCTATCACAGTAGCAGCATCATTCATCATATATTCTACATTCTTATCGCGCACTCCAAGGATAATCCCATCATCCTCATAAACAGGCAGTGTACCATCAAAGACCTGATTTGCAGAACGCTGGAAATCCAGCAGATAAATCCTGGTATCCTGATATTTCATTCTGTAAAATTCTTTTACGTCATATAATTCCGTTTCCTCATCATCATTCTGCGAAGTCAGCTGATATTCCAGCACAACGCTGGCAGTTGTCTCATTGATCTCTTTGATCACAGGAATTCCCTCCTGACACAGCTGCGGAGCAAGATTCCCCCAACTGATCTCACTCAGGGAAGAATTAATATTAATCCCCGAATAATTCGTTGCTGCTCCTGTTGTCTGTGGTTCCAGATAACTTCCCAGTGCATCTGCTGACTCTTTGTCAAGACACGCTTCATAAAAATATTTTACAAAAGCTGCATAATCTGATACATGTACCTGTGACCTGGAAACAACTCTCGTATAATAATATGCTGTACCCTCATCCAGTTCCAGGGCAATCTGCATGGAATATTCCTGATTCATACGCAGATCACTGCCAATCTCCACGTCTACGGACAAATACTGATCTTCTTTTACAAGATTCTTAATCTTCTTATTTTCAAGGACTTTACTTCCATCAGATGTACGGATCTCATAAGAAAAACTCTTTACTTCCGAATCATAGGGATTCACTTTAAATGTCAGTTTTTTTGATGTATCCAGAGGAGTCACACTGTCTCTGGTAAAATCCGCCTGCATAGGCTGCGCATATCCATACATCCGGTTTATCAGCGTATCATTCATATCCACCATGACTTCCGGAAACACTGCGTCATTAAAATCAGAACGGTTATCTGTGGATTCACTGTTAAGAAGCAATGCAGTACCTGCTGTACCAAGCAGAAATACCAGAAGAAGAATACCTGCTTTTTTCAGTATCCTTTTCATCGCACACTCCCTTCCTGTTCTTTTTCATTCAGAAGCCTGTCCAGTGTGGGATGGATATTCAGGGCTGCAAGCATTTTCTCCACCTTACCCTGGTCTGATCTTTTCCCTGTTCTGACTGCTCTGATCAGGAGATTCTTAGGTGTATGTTCCATATCAATAAACTCCAGGATCTGGGTATCATAACCTTTGCTCTCCAGAAGATCTGCACGCACAGCATCTGTGATCAGCGCAGACATCCTTTCTTTCAGGATTCCATAGCGCAGAACCGGCTCCAGCATTTCATTTTTGATCTGTTTATTAACTTCATGCTGACAGCAGGGTACGGAAAGAATGACTTCAGCTCCCCATTCCACTGCCTTGGCAAGTGCATAATCGGTAGCTGTGTCACAGGCATGAAGCGTTACCACCATATCCACACAGGATACACCTTCATAATCTGCAATATCACCATGATAGAAATGCAGCTTCTCATATCCGTATCTGAGTGCCAGAGAATTACATTTCTCAATTACATCTGTTTTCAGGTCAAGACCTATGATATTTACATCATATCCTTTTAGTTCTCTTAAATAATAATACATGGCAAAGGTAAGATAACTCTTTCCACAGCCAAAATCCAGAATCGTTATTTCTCTGTCTCTGGAAAGTCTGGGAAGTATATCTTCAATAAATTCAAGGAAACGATTGATCTGTCTGAATTTGTCATATCTGGCATGGATAATCTTTCCCTGTTCATTCATAACTCCCAGATCGATCAAAAACGGAACCGGAACGCCTTCTTTAAGAATATATTGTTTCACCCGGTTATGTGCCTGGATCTGAACTTTTTCTTTCTGTTCATGGTGTTTCTGTTTAATAGTCATTTTCCCCTTTTTACTGACAAGAACAACCCCGTCTGTTACTGCACCCTGTGCCTGAAACTGTCTGAAATTCTCTGCAAGTTCTTTTTCCACATATTCAATCAGTTCCGTACGCCCGTAGTTTTTATGCAGAACTTTCTGTCCTTCTGTGGCAGATGCCTGATAACAGATCTGTCCTTTCAGCCGGATCGGACGAATCTTTATTTTTGATATGCCATCTTTATTTCTGCCGGCACTCAGAACAGCCTGTATCAGATTTTCATTTATCTGTTCTTCTAAATATTCTCTTAAATTTTTCATTGCTCTTTCTGTCTGTTAATGTTATATAATCTGTTGTAACTGTCCGGTGTACCAGCAAACCGATTTCCCGAACAATTACAATCTGTTTTAAAAGTATCTCCTGCAGCGATATCTGCGGCATCTTCTTCTGGATATTTCCTGACAAAGCATTACCTGTATCAGTTCATCCAGAAAATCCTCCCTGATAGCCTGAGTGCTTATTTCCGGTTCCATACTCTCCCTGATCTTGCAGCTTAAATGATAAATCATATATTTATCCGGATATTCATCATAAAGGCGGCTTCCCTCATAATCCATGAGATCACATTCCTCTTCTATTTTCTCCTGAATATGCTGTACAGTCCCCGGATAATAGGATTTCATCAGGTTAAATTCTTTATCCTGCATCCGTTCTCCTTCATACAGAAGAGGATTTGCATATGTGGTATAAAACGGAAAATATTCTTTCAGATACATCGTACGATCCTGCATTCTTTTCGATTGTCTATTTCAGTATATGCAAAGTTCTGCAGACTGTGCCGAAATACAGTTCACGTGCCGCTTTATTTCATCTGCTTCTTGCAGATTACAATTCCTGGATCATTCTTACAGTTAATTTGACACTGTGTTCAATTGCCGCCATCTCAAACTCAGCGTAATCCATGTGAGCACTTCCGTCTGCCTTATCAGAGATTGCTCTTACTACAAGGAATGGAATATGGTTCAGATAAGCAGCCTGACCGATAGCAGCACCTTCCATCTCTACTGCAAATCCGCCAAATTCTGAAATGATGGCATCTTTAACGCTCTTATCTGAGATAAACTGATCTCCGGAACAGATTCTTCCTTCAAATACACTGATCTCAGGATTTACTTCTTTACATACTTTTGCAGCCAGTTTACGAAGTTTTTCATCAGCAGGGAAGGAAAATTCATCCATCTGCGGAATCTGACCTTTCTTATATCCGAAGCCGATTGCATCCATATCATGATGCAAAACATCTGTGGAAAGAACAATATCCCCAATATTTACATCATTATTCAGACTTCCTGCAATTCCTGTATTGATCACCGCTTCCACACCAAATACATCTGCAAGGATCTGTGTGCACATACCTGCGTTTACTTTTCCGATTCCTGAGCGTACAACAACTACTTTCTTTCCTTCCAGAGTTCCCTCATAGAAATCCATACGGGCTCTGGATGTAATTGTGACATCCTGCATTTTTTCCTTGATTTTTGCAACTTCCTGTTCCATTGCTCCGATAATTCCGATACATTTCATTATTAAAACACCTCTTCTTTGTATATTGTAATTTTTCATTTTCATGGTATCAGGTTCAGATGTGTAAACAGTGACAAATGTTCCTGACATTTCTTTATTATAGCAAAACTTTATTTATATGGAAACTTTTTTTATCCTCTGTTATAATACAATTGCTATTTTATGTTACTGTTCACATATCACTATTCCGCGAGGTGTTTTGGCATGAATATGCCAAAATCCCGAGACATACAAGCCAAAATTCCATTGCCGCAGGCAATCTGGAATAAATTTTGGCTACGTTACTGAGAACGAAGTAAACAGTAACGTAGTGGTATATGAACAGCAGCATTTATAGTTACATTTTTTCACACAGGAGGAAACATATCATGACGTATAAAACAAAAGGTGTCTGCGCCAGCCATATTGAATTTGAAGTAGATGACAATAAGAAAGTCCACAATGTCCGTTTCATCGGCGGATGCAGCGGAAATACCCAGGGTGTAGCCAGTCTTGTAGAGGGAATGGATGCAGAGGAAGTGATCAGCAGATTAAAAGGAATCAAATGCGGATTTAAGAATACCTCATGTCCGGATCAGCTTTCCACTGCACTGGAGGAAGTTCTGAACAAATAAACAACTGTGGAAATACTGAACAGTTACGCAGGTGACCATATAAAATATCCCACGAAAACTATAGCAAGCCTCTTAAATAATGTAAATTGAATCAATATATTATTTACAAAGATTGCTATAGATAAAGTTTCGTGGGATATTTTTTTAATTTACATATCTGTCCTGTCCCATTTATCACACAGGGACTGAACATCTCTTGAAAATCTTTCCAGATCTTTATTCGGCGTTCCTTCATTTTTCCTGATAACCGTAATAAGCCTGTAACCAAGTGCCAGAAGTTTCTCGAAGGCTCTGGCTGCTCTTGTTGCCTTCGGTGATGCAGATGCTTTCTGGATTTTCACACCCTTTGCCTCATACAGACATACATCGTCTGCCAGATCATAAACCGTACCGCTGAACGGAGCCATTGTATCATACCCCAGTTCATCTGTCAGACGTTTTGCAAAAATCTCTGTAACTGTATCATCTCCATGAGTAACAAAGACTTTCTGCGGTTTCTCCTCAAATGCCTTCGCCCAGTCTAAAAGGCCATTCACATCCGCATGACCGCTGATTCCCGGCATCTGGCAGATATGCGCTGCCACATGAACAGGTTCACCAAACAGTTTCACATCTGCAGCCCCCTCGATCAGTGCTCTTCCAAGAGTACCGACCGCCTGATATCCTACAAAAAGAATCGTATTCTTCTCATTCCACAGATTATGTTTCAGATGGTGCTTGATACGGCCTGCATCACACATACCACTGGCTGAAATGATTACCTTGGGCTCCTCATCATAATTGATCGACTTCGAATCATCACTGGTGACGGAAACCTTCAATCCAGGGAAACTGATTGGATTAATTCCCTTTTGGATCAGTTCCATCGCTTCTTCATCAAAACAGTCATACTGATGCTCCGAGAAAATCGTGGTAGCTTCATTTGCAAGAGGACTGTCCACATATACTTTAAATCCGTCATGTCCATACACCAGTCCGTCTGCCTTGATCTGTCTGATAAAGTACAGCATTTCCTGCGTACGTCCCACTGCAAAAGAAGGAATCACAAGATTTCCTCCTCTGTCAAAGGTTTCCTGGATGATTTCTGACAACAGTTTCACATAATCAGGCTTTTCTCCATGACTGCGGTCACCGTAAGTGGATTCCATAACTATATAATCTGCATGGTGCAGATACTCAGGATCCTTGATCAAGGGCTGGCAGGTATTTCCAATATCTCCGGAGAATACAATCTTTTTCTCTGTATCCTCCTCCCTGATCGTCAGCTCAATACTTGCAGAGCCCAGCAAATGGCCTGCATCAATAAACCGGGCTGAGATTCCCTCTGCAGGAGTGATCATCTTATTGTACGGGCATCCCACAAAGTTTCTGATCACTCCCATGGCATCTTCCATTGTATAAGCCGGAACAAATTCCGGTTTGCCCTGTCGTCTGCCTTTACGGTTTCTCCATTCTGCTTCAAACATCTGAATGTGCGCACTGTCTCTGAGCATAATATCGCATAAATGGCTGGTGGCATCTGTGGCATATACCGGTCCCCTGAACCCCTTTGCATAAATAGCCGGAAGATTACCTGAGTGATCTATATGTGCATGTGTCAGAAGAACAAATTCTATCTCTCCCAAAGCCACTGGTATTTCTGCATTTTCATAATAATCCGGTCCCTGCTCCATTCCGCAGTCTACAAGAAACTTGTGACCTGCTGCCTCCAGATAATAACAGGATCCCGTAACCTCATGAGTTGCCCCGATAAATGTAATCTTCATATAAAAACCTCCCTTCAGATTTTGATGTACTCTCGGAATCTTTTTGATATCCCCAATTGTTTTGCTGCATTTTGCCTGTTTAACCCGGCAACTTTTTACTGCTTTTATGATCCTTCTATATTGTATTAATTATACACTACAATGAAACAAATTAACAATATCTTTTCTGAAAACAAAAAGCAGAAACAGTTTTTTTCGACTGTTCCTGCCTTTCTTTGCATCTGCCACGTAAGAATTTTAAAAATTTGCCGATATTTTAATGATTCTCTGTCGGTCAGTGCATAAATATATAACGTTTTGTTCCGAGCCTTTGATCCGCACACTTATCCGAAGAATAAAATGCCGGATTTCTGCTTCGCAAACTTTCATTACATATACTATGCGAATCAAATCGGCAAATATCACACAAAAAAATAAAATTTTTTTATTTTTTTTCAAAAACGGATGTCTTCTGATATGTCTGCGTATTTTTATCCGGATATCGATAGTCAGCTATAGCAGTCATTCCCACCAGCGCAGTCAACATAACTACTGCCACTGCGGCAGCTGCAGATTTCAGGATTCTGTGAGTCCTGTTCCCGTCATACTCAAGACTTTCAAGTTTTTCCTTTGCCGCCCCGGTGCTTCCTGTCTTTTCAGCCCTGGCTGCTTCATTGAAATCCCCTGTTTCTCTCAGTCGGGTGATCAGCCGATCATACCCCGCCCGGATCTTCTCCTCGGATTCTTCCGGAAATTCATCCCATGAGGTTTTGCCTGCTACGTTCAGCAATGCGGATTCAAGTATTTTGGTTTCCACATCATACTGCTCTTGAAGTATTTTGTCTATCTGCTGATTTTTTGTCTGTATATCTGTTTTGTTCTTCATAATATTTAACTTTCCTTGACAATTTCTCCCCCTGGGTTCATATTAAATAGTAACGTATAGCAATTCCATAAAATAATGAATCCGGACATTTTCGCAGGATTTCACATATTCCCTGCAGTCTTTTATAGAATTGTTGTAACTATTCAGAATAAAACAGGAGGAATCTCTATGAAACATATTGTGCTCACCGGCGGCGGCACAGCCGGACATGTGACTCCGAATATTGCTCTGATCCCACGCCTTAAGGAGCTTGGATACGAAATTTCCTATATCGGATCCTACGATGGAATCGAAAAAAAGCTTATTGAAGAAATGAATATTCCTTATTACGGAATCTCATCCGGAAAGCTGAGACGTTATTTTGATCTGAAAAACTTCACAGATCCATTTCGTGTACTGAAAGGATTCGGTGAGGCCAAAAAATTATTGAAACAATTAAAACCAGATGTGGTTTTCTCCAAGGGTGGCTTCGTGACTGTCCCGGTTGTAATCGCTGCCGGTCGACGTAAAATTCCTACCATCATTCATGAATCAGATATGACTCCCGGACTTGCAAATAAGATCTGCATTCCATCTGCCACAAAAGTATGCTGTAACTTCCCTGAGACTGTAAAAAGTCTTCCTGCTGACAAAGCAGTACTTACAGGTACTCCTATCCGTCAGGAATTATTAAACGGAAGTAAAGAGGCAGCCCGCGAATTCTGTGGTTTCACAGATGACAAACCGGTTCTTATGGTGATCGGCGGAAGTCTTGGTGCTGCATCTGTCAATGAAAATATCCGCAAAATCCTTCCGGAACTTTTAAAAGAGTTTCAGGTTATCCACCTGTGTGGTAAGGGAAAAATGGATGAAAGTCTCAAAGACACAAAAGGATATGTACAGTATGAATATATTAAACAGGAGCTTGCCGATCTGTTTGCTCTGTCTGATATCGTTATCTCCCGCGCAGGTGCCAATGCAATCTGTGAACTGAATGCTTTAAAAAAACCCAATCTTCTGATCCCGCTTTCTGCAAATGCCAGCCGCGGTGACCAGATTCTCAATGCACGTTCATTTGAACGTCAGGGATTCAGCATGGTACTTGAGGAAGAAGAGATTACAGAAAGCACACTTTTAAACGCAATCCGAGAACTGTACCAGAACAGAGAGTCCTATGTTCATGCCATGTCAGAAAGCAGTCATATGAATTCTATTGAAAAAATCACCGGGCTGATCGAAGACTGCGTAAATAAACAGTAATCACCGGGTTATTTTCTTATATTCCCTGGCAAGCCAGCGTCTCGTCCTCATGACTCTGTTATTCACATTATTTTCTGTGATATGATAATGTCTGGCAACGAGACGCGTTGGTATGTCATATAACGTTACACTGACATAGATTTCATAATTTGTCCTGTTCTTTTCTCTCAGTTTTTCAAATATCGACTGCAGGTATCCTGCTGCCTCCAGATTCAGAACAATCTCATCTACACGATTACCTTTTCTTACCCGCATATCTGTCATTTCCAGAATCGCATCTGAGTTCGCATATTCATATTTCCTGAAGGCCTTTTTGCGATGATCGGATGCCTTATGGTAGCTGATTCTGACAATCAGATTCTCCAGTTTCTTTTCATCTGAAAAATCCACACTCCGGCCCATATGAAACAAAGTCTCAAATACATCCTGACAGACATCTTCTGCTTCGTCTTCATCGCCAAGGATAAATTTTCCAATATTGAACGCCCGAGAGCGGTATTTCCTGTAGATACTTACAAAATCTATATTCTCCATCTTTTGCAATGTGCTGTATCAGAATATCAGGACAGCTGCTCCTTTACTTTTAACAGGATTTCTTCTTTATCTGCATCACTGAGTTCACCCGGGTGCCATGTGATTCCCACCTGATCTCCTTTATATCTCGGAATCAGATGCATATGAAAATGAAATACTGTCTGCCCTGCACACTCGCCATTATTCTGTACAATATTAAATCCGTCACATTTCAGTGCTGCTGTCATTGCTGTCGCCATTTTCTTTGCAAGAATCATTGCCTTTGCAGCCATTTCATCCGATAATTCATAAATATTGGCAGCATGCGATTTCGGAAGGATCAGCGCATGTCCCTTACTCGCCGGGCCCAGGTCAAGAATTACCCTGAAATTCTCATCCTCATAAAGTGTTGCAGCAGGAATCTCTCCATTAGCGATTTTACAAAAAATACAATTTTCCATCTTTAAATCCTTCTTTCTTAAAATTCAAGATTTTGATTTGCAATAATCAGTAATACTTGTCGTTTTATTGCGAATTTTTCAGGACGAAATCAGTTGCGGCTGAAAGTTCACAATGATACACTTTTCCTGAGGTGATAATATGCAGATTGAAATAACAAAACAATCAGAAAAAGATTTTCGTTTTCTTTTATCCAGACTTTCACATGAAATCCGTAATCCGGTCACGCTGATCAACAGTGAACTTCAGTTGATGGCTTCCTCTCACCCGGAACTGTGCAGTTACAGACAATGGGACAGTCTTATGGATAACCTTGAATATGTAAAAGAACTGCTGAAAGAACTCTCTGACTTCAGCCATGCGCAGACAGTTACTCTTGTTCCCGTAAATCCCGCGGAATTTCTGACCACTGTTTTATCCTGTCAGAAAAACACTCTGGACTATCTGGGAATCCGGCTGGAAATACATGTGGAACATACTTCTTCACCTGTTTTTCTTGACCGGATAAAAATGCGTCAGGTCATATTTAACCTGATCAAAAATTCCTGTGAAGCCATCGATCAGCCAGGCGGAAAGATTATTGTAAATCTCACCCCTGCAGATTCCGGCATCTGCATCTGTATTAAAGATAACGGATGTGGTATGACGCATAAGCAGACTGAGAATATCTTTCATCCCTTCATTACATATAAACCGGAAGGAACCGGTCTCGGGCTTGCAGTAACAGCAGAAATCATCTCTGCACACCATGGTCAGATCAGGGTTTCCAGCACTCCCGGTCAGGGTTCTGCCTTTTATATTTATCTGCCGGCATCCCCTGAATAAAGGTCGGTTATCCTGCACGCTGCGAAGGATGATAAAGCAGAACTGCAAGCAGGAATCCACAGATAAGACCGCCTACATGTGCCGCATTGTCCACCCCTTCGCTTGTAAAACCAAAATAAAGCGAAAAAGCAGCCATGATCACTACCTGTCTGGCAGAAAGATCTTCAATATGACCTCTGCCCCTGATCACAGCATAGATCATTGCACCCATCACAGCAAACACTGCACCGGATGCACCTGCTGAAACTGCAAAATCCGCACTGTCCAGTTCCAGGAACAGACACAGCAGATTTCCACCCATTCCTCCCAGAAGATAGATCAGCAGATATTTCAGTTTTCCAACTGTACGCTCCAGTCTGCCTCCAAGCACAAACAGTACCAGCATGTTATTTCCAAGATGCTGCGGTCCAAAATGAAGGAACATACTTGTAAAGATCCTATAGTATTCTCCCTGCATAATGGCGGGAGTATATGCCGCTCCGCACTGAAGCATATGCATGGTATCCTCTGATCCTCCGGTAAATTCCACTGCAGTAAAAACAAGAATATTCGCCAGAATGAGAAGCACTGTAACCGGTGCCTTTTTCAGTTCTTCCAAGTTTTACCTCTTTTCTGTTTCTTTATCTCAAAAACAATGTACCATTACTAATTGTAGCAGACCTCCTGTATTTTGTAAAAACATTTATTCCAGAAATATATATCTTGCCTGTGCAAAATCCACTTCATCTTCCGGTTCAAGCTGATATTCCTCATCCGGACGAAGTAATCTTCCATTTACAGACGTTCCGTTTCTGGAATTCATATCACTAAGGAAATAGTTTTCTTCTTTTTTTCGTATTTTTGCATGGATACGGCTTACGGTAGGCAGGCTGACCACCGCATCACAGGCAGTTTCCAGCTTTCCGATCACAGTCAGATCTTCATTAAGATAAATGGTCGCCAGTTCTCCCGGTTCTTTGCTCACCAGACTTGCAGGTCCGCTTACTGTTCCGGCAGATAGTACTACTGTTTCACCATAGTCCATATGTATCCGGGATGATTTGGAAGTTTTTTGTCCACAGTCTGACATTTTCTGCCCATTCACCGGCTGACTCTGATTTGTTTGCTGATTTCTCTCCACTGTCTGGGACAGGTTTTCATATAATCTGTCCTCCCATTTCTGCCCTGACACTTTTCCTTCTGCTTCTTTCCATCCTGATCTTTTCCCTGATGTTTTCTTTTCTGTTTTATTCCATGATGGCATATTTCTTATTTTTTCTATGTGTCTCACTGTTTCTCCTGATGCATACGCCTGTTCCGGGAGATGCAAAACTTTTTTTGTCTTTATAATACGCAGGCCCAGCATGATACCCGCTATAGCTATAACAATTACACCAAGTATGGTTTCCATTTCCACATGTGGCAGATATCCCTTCAGGATAGCAGCTGCCAGTCCACAGATCAGAACAGCAGCCGGCACAATAACACCGACCGGGTTCAGTCGGCCGGGTTCTTTTGAATCTTCTCCTTCTCTTACAAATTCATTCCGGTTTTCATTATCTTCCGGGAAAGTCTCTTCTTCTGCAAACTCCATCTCCTGCTCTGTCTTTTTTGCATTTATTTTTTCTTTCTTCTCCCCATTTACATCTGAACTCTGAGTTTTATATAATTCTTCTTTAATATGCTCCAGATGAAAACTGTCTTCCATTGCTCTTTTATATACTCCATATCCAAGGATTACCGCATCCTGATCCTGATGGTCTATTTTCGGCAGAATATATTCTGTCAGAAGCTGAAACTGTTCTTTAATATCCTTCTCATATCCGGGCATCATACAGAAATAAATCTGTCTTTTTTCAATATCTGTATAAATATATTCCGGCAACATTATAAACTGTCCGGGATTGATCAGATATTCCGCCGCATCTTCCATAGCCTTTACAAAACCACCGAAAATAAGCCTGAGATCTTCAACTCCCATCTTCTTTTCTTCATACAGCACATTCACCGCCTGTTTCGAAGTAATATCAAAATAGATAAGAAATCTGCCATCCATCCCCTGTATCCTGCACTTCAGAAGAGAGGGAATCACATTTCCCGCAAGCATCCTTACCTGATAGGAATCTGTATTGATCTCATTCTCACCATAGACAATGAGATAATTATGATTCATATCCCTCTTATATTCTGTCCGCATACTATTCTATTCCCCCATTTCTCTCAGTACCGCCTGCGCCGCCCGCAGTCTGCGGATATGTTTCACCGGATTTATCACTGCGGATTTCCCTTCTGTCCTCAAATGCCAGCTCAGATTGCCATACGACGAGATCGTGTCCAGGTCATAGGTTACCTGCACTTCTTTTCCCACATTTGTCTGGGTACCTAAATTCTCCGCCCCGAAAAAGCCAATACTCCCCAGCTCCTCACTGCGCATCCTTGCAGTATCATATATTTCTCCGTTTTTCTTAATCCCTTCCATGCTCCCGCTTACTGCCGATTCATAAGCTGCCGCTGTCAGCCATGCCCTGTTATGTACAAAAAAGCTCAGATAGATAAGTCCCATCAACACCAGCAGGATCAACGGCATGACACAGGCAGTCTCGATTGTAAAACTTCCCTTACGAATTATACTGTATTCATTTGTTATACAAAAATTATCTTTCATATCAAAAATCCTCCCAGATATCCTGCCAGCAGAAATGGCACAAACGGTATTTCCGTACTTCCCTTTCTGCAAAATCCCATCATCATGATGCCGGACCATACTGCACTGCAGATCATTCCCATAAAAAGTGTTGAAAAAAATTCTTCCGGGTACAGCACTGTCCCCAGTGCCATAAGCAGCCAGCCATCGCCCATTCCCACAGCACCTTCTGTAAGGATGCTGATCAGCACAAAGAGAAAACCTGTCCCCACGCACATAAGAACCTCCGGAACATTTCTTCTGCTATATATTGTCCACACAGTTCCGCAGACTGCAAATATTATGATCAGCAGAAGAGCAACCTGCTTTTTTCTGATATCTATCCATGAATTTATTCCCAGAAATCCAAGTACACATATTTCTTTTACACCATTCATCTCCATATACATCTCTCCGGCAAAATTCAGCCACACCTGCTACATGCTCCCATTTCCGAAACAGAGGAAGCTTTTACCAGTCTTACCGAACGTTTCAGCCCACTGCAGGACTCCAGATTATGGTATCTGTTTCCCTGTTCCGTAACATATACCACTCCTGCCGGATTCTGATTCCTGCTGCAGATTTCACAGGCTGAATAATGCTCCCCGTACTTATTGGATGCAGATTTTGCGGAACTTCCGGGAATTTGTTTTAATGAAACATTCAGATAGCTGCAGCCCGGATTTTTATGGTACACACTGCCCGAGGCAGTTACATAAACCATCGGTTCTGTTTCTCCCTGCTCTCCTTCATTGTCAGGAAATTCGGTTCCTGTCCATGCATGGACTTTTACATGGTTATAAACTCCAACATCCGGAAGAGGTATCAGTCCACCAAAGGGTTTATACGTGTAGATATCCGGCAGCGTAATATCATCAACACTGTCCCCACCCGGAAGATACGCATACATTCCCGCCTGTTTTGCCTTCGTACACAATGCAGTCAGATGTTCCGTCTGCAATTTATATATATCCATAAACGAAATCAGCGTAACCATTCCCAGGAAGAACAGCGGCAGTACAAGTGCTGTTTCTACTGCCAGACTTCCCTTCTTAATCTTTCCCCGAAAAGAGGTGCAGAAAGATACTTTTACAGAAGGAACTTCTCCAATATGTTCTTTTGCATTTGTCCGAAAATATTTCCGACTCTTTTGGGGGAATAAAAGATCGTAAATATTGCTTAGAGAGACTTTTCTCCTTTCATAAATTTTTTTATCTTTTTTTCCGATTTCTTCAATGCTTTGTTTTTCTTTCTGTAAAAGCATCTTTTCACACCTCTTTTCAGCAATTCATTCATAACAATACTGACGTATCACCTGAAATTCCTTTTTCCTGTTTGCTTTTACCTCCGCAAATGCCTCCAGAGCTACAACACAGGAATCCATATAAAAATTTGCCCTGCCTTTCTTTCTTATCGCATCTTCGATCATATCCATAGCTCTCATCACTTTCTTTTCCTTTGAAACAGGCAATATCAGAACCTGAAGGTAATCCTCATAGGACAATCCATGTTCATTGTTTTTCCGCATGGAATCCAGTCCTTCCATCAGACTTGAAAGATTAGACAGCGAAATCTGCCAGTCTGCGGAAGTTTTTACAAGGGGAATCTTCCCTCCTGCAAAAAGTTCTCTCACATCCAGTACGCTCTCCGCAAATGCCCAGCATAAAAGCAATGCAGACTCTATCACTACCGCTGCCGGAGGAACCAGAAATCCCGACGCAATGGCTGCAGCGAGTGCCTGTGCCTCTGTTCTTTTTACATTATCTGCCATCAAACATGCAAAGTTTACGCCTTCTCTGATGAACAAGAGCTTTGATGCCACAGATTTAAGGTTATCTATATCATTGTCTCTTCCTCCAAAAACATATTCCATCTGATATGCAAGACTTTCTTTTGACGGATCTGTGTAATTTCCCAGATGATTCATCAGATACTGCTGAAACAAAACCCCGGAAGTATAACTGCTATCTGCTGTCACTCCGTCCGGCATCTCCATTCCCTGTTGCAGCTGTCTTCCCGAAACCATTGTGTCTTTGCTGACTGTCCGGGTGGAAATTTCCCGTCCGGGTGGCAAAACCAGCTCCAGTATTCCCATTTTCATAATTCTTTTTATAATACTGATGGGATTGTCAGCCTGTGGCTGCGTCGGTGCTGGCTGGGTTGATATTTGTCCTTCCTGTTGCTGCCTGTTTTCAGCTTCCTGTGCTGCCTGCCGGCTTTTCTGAGAAGCCTGATTCATTTCTGAATCATATCTGTCGATGGAGCCTCCTGTCTCCGCCTGTTTCGCTTTCAGATCCGCCTCTTCTGTTTTTCTCTCTCGATCAGACATTTTGTTGAGAAGGAGCTGTACCCCCTGACTTCCAAGAGTTTCCTGCATATACTGCACAATCTGCTGATAAAAAACCTCTCCGCACTCATCTGTCAGAAGCCGGTAACCGGTAAGTCCGCTCTGATGCAGTTCAAGTTTCTGACTGTTCTGCTTTAACACCGGTTTCATATAGGATTCCAGATTATCGCAGATCTTTGCGAGATTAAGCTGCCCGCCTCCCATGGAACCATCCAGCGCAAACAGATCATATTCCTCAAGAAGTTTCCTGTCATACTGTCCAAATACAGAATAAAGTCCGATATCCATACTGTTGAGTATTTGGGTTCTGGCCGATGCCATACATACAGATTCTATACTTGTACATACAAGAGACAAAAGCAGACTGAGTATTAATGCAAGAAATAATGTAATGCTTCCTCTTTCCTTTCCGCAATATTTCATACAGGAAGTACACCTCCTTCTCTTTTCATCTTAAATAGAATTACTCTGTTTGGCGATCTTTGAAAGAATGCTCTGCACCAGTTCGGTCAGCTGCTCTTTGAAAATAATGACAAGCCCGATCAGGACTACAAGAATCAGAATGATCTCCACAACACCTACAGCGTCTTCTTCCTCTGCGAATCTTCGTATCAGTCCGTTTTTCTTTTTTATCTGTCTTATCAATTGTCCCATTTTTTCCCTCCATATCCAAAAGCACCCTTTACGCTGCACAGAATTTACTGCAGCACCTTATCATGTTTCTCCGTAGAAAGACATAAAAGCAGGAATCATGACAATTGCCATAACGACAATAAGCATCATGATCATCGGCACCAAAAGTTTTGTGGCTGCAGCCTCTCCAAGAACACGTGCTTTTCTCTTTCGTTCTTCCCATGCTTCGGTTGATTCTCTTTCAAGCATATCAGCCATCTGTCTGCTGCCCTTCTGGAGATTCTGGATAAGAAGCGTGGCAAATGTTTTATACTTTGCCTGACCACATCTTTCTCCAAATCTTCTGTATGCTTCACTTTCAGAAACTCCGCTTTCCATCTCATAGCAGACAATCCGTATCTCTTCATACGCAGGTCTTGGATTCCGCTTTCTCTTTCTTCCATAATCCAGAGAAATTTTCTGGAATGCCTTTCTTACAGTCATCCCGGCCTGAACCAGAAGTGTAAATTTCATGATCAGTCCCGGATAATCCATAAGAAGTTCTTCATACCGTTTCTGAAGCTGAACCTGTTCTTCTCTCCCTTTCATCACAAGAATTGCCATTGCCGCAATAAGAAACAGTCCTGTCAGAAGCATTCCGGAAGTGTCTGCCGGACTTTCCCATTTTACCTTTTTTCCATTCAGCTTATCCGGAAGATAATAATAATCCGGATCACTGCGCTGCTCGTTATACCGGGATACTGCCTCTGCAATACTTTTTTGTGCCTGTTCTTTTCTGGTCAGCTTCTTATTCTGTTTCGGTTCTTCCTCCTGCTCTTCCAGTTCCTTCTCCGGTACCTGAATGTACATGGAGACCGGTTCTTCTCCGTCAACGGATACCATAAATTCCTTCTCATATGATCCTGTATCCTCCTTTTCCAGACGGTATCCCTGAGGATACACCTGTCCACCGTTTTGCAAAGTAAGGATCATGCCCAGCAGATTTCCGGCTATCGCTACTACCGCAAAAAGTCTGATACCATCCTTCCCTCCGATTCCGGAAGATGGAATCCATCCTTTTTTCCAGCCGGTCAGTGCACACAGGATCATAACAAAAATGACAACATGTATCCACATTTGTACTGTCACACCTCAATATCTACAATCCTTCTGCCAAGCCAGTATGCCGCAGCATAAATGACAAGACAGATACTCATTGCTGCAATTCCAAAGGGATTTCCATAAAGAACACTTAAGAAGCCCGGTGAAGTCATCTGCAAGTACAGGATAATTCCCACAGGCATAAGACTCATGATCATCTGTTCTGACTTCTTTGCTGCCAGTGTAGCCTCTATCTCTTTTTTAACGTCAATCTTATCTCCAAGCATACGAGACACCTTCTGAATTACCCGGTTCATATCACCACCTGTACGCTTGGCTGTATAAAATACAGAGGCAAAATTTTCGATATCTTCTATCTGACTTCTTTCTCCAAGATCCAGAAACAGCTCTTCCAGCGGAACACTGATATGCTGCTGGCTTTCAATATAGCGAAATTCCTCCACAATATCCGTTCCCTTTCCGTAGAGTCTCTCCAAATCTCTGACACAGGTTTTTACCGCGCTTTCCACCGAATATCCGGCCTGAACCGCAACACTCAGCGAAGTAAGTGCATCCTTAAACTGATAATTCAGATTCTTCCGTCTTTCCCTGATCATACGATTTTTCTGCCATTTCAGATAAAACACAGGAACGGGAAGCATAAGAAGCAACACCCATTTACTTTTGTAAAAAAGATAATCTGCCATTATGCACAACGCCAGTGCCTGTCCCATATATTTCAGAAGTTCTTTCATAGAAAAACGATAATGATCATAATTACGTTTCTGATAAAGCTGTTCTTTTTCTTTCCCTTTCATAGTTCAATCCCCGCTCTTTCCAGTTTTTCCACATGGAGGAGGGATGCTGTCTTTACAAGACCTTTCCCTTCCTGCCATTGATACAGCGGCCGGATACGGATTTCTCCATTTTCAAAGCCACACACCTCAGTTACTTCCAGCAATTTCCTTGATTTATCCCTCATTCTTCCCAGATGTACCAGAATATCCACTCCGGAAGCAATCTGTCTTCTGATTGCTTCCAATGGAAGATCAACGCCCATCAGAACCATTGTTTCCAGTCTGGATAACATATCCCTGGCAGAATTGGCATGGGCAGTAGACAGCGACCCTTCATGCCCTGTATTCAATGCCTGAAGCATATCCATTGCCTCTCCGCCACGGACTTCTCCCACTATGATTCTGTCCGGACGCATTCGTAATGCAGATTTGATCAGATCTCTGATCGTAACAGAAACTGCTCCTTCCATGTTTGCCATCTTTGCTTCCAGCCGGACCAGATTGTCAATTCCCCTGATGCGAAGTTCTGCATTATCTTCTATTGTGATCAGTCTTTCGTCCCTGGGGATATATTCCGACATTGCTGCAAGAAATGTCGTCTTTCCGCTTCCGGTTCCGCCTCCTATGACCATGGAATATCTGGCCTTCACAAGCTTCTCCAGAAATTCTGCACATTCCTGTGTGATACTTCCCAGTGCGATCAGCTTTTCCATTGTAATGGGGTGTTCAGGAAAACGCCTTATAGTGAGAATCGGACCATTTAATGCAACCGGATAAATTACAGCATTTACCCTGGAACCATTTTCCAGCCTTGCATCCACGATCGGCATGGATTCATTGATCACACGATTACATTTGCCAACAATCTGCTGGATCACATCCTCCAGTTTCTCAGCAGAAGTAAAACTTTTATGCCATTTCATAAGCTTGCCGGCCCGTTCTACAAAAATAGTATCCGGCCCGTTTACCATGATCTCAGTCACTGTCTCATCATCCACCAGTTCCTGAAGCACATCCAGTTTGCGGACAGAATAAAACAGTTCCTGACGAAGCTGTACCTTTTCTTTCAGCGCAAGACGGACATCTTTTATCTGGTTCAGAATCAGCTCATCAATCACATCAAGGATTTCTTTATCCGATAATTCTCTGGACAGATCCAGTTCTTCCATCAGCATCTGCCGCAGCTTTCTAAATACATCTTTGTTCATCCTTTTTCCCTTTACAGCATCTTTCCGGAACTTTTTTAATTTTCTTTTTTCTGGCTTTCTTTCCTCAGAAGGTTCCGCACATAATCTCCCAGTTCACTCCACATCAGCTGTTCAACATACGCAGGTGACAGACAGGTTGCCATATGAAACGGTGGATTTATCTTTTCCGTCTTTTCCAGAATCTGAGGATAATCCCAGATTCGGACCAGATTCTCAAACTGCGCAATCTTACACTGTGAAACAGCATCAGACAATACAGGCATATAAATCTTCTTACACATATCCAGCAGCTGGAAATTTTCATCAATCCCACATCCAATATCCAGCACAATCACTTCATAAGAACTGTCAAGTATAAGCATCTGAAAAAGCCGTTCCCAGTCCTGCCAGGCTGTTGTACGGATATCTGCCGGCATCTGCACAGGTGGAACATAATCCAGATTATTGATCGTCTGTATCATACTGTTCATCTTATAGAGAAGATTCTGGTTATCCTGTCTCACATAATAAAGAAGATCACTCAGATTGTGGGCAAAACCTTTTCCCATCAATTCTTCAAATCCGGAATATTCTTCCATATTCAGATAAAGAACGGCTCGTTCTTTGGCAAGTATCTGTCCAAGTGTCAATGCAAAAGAGGTTTTCAGACAACGTCCCAGAGGTGAAAATATTCCAATAATTTCTGTTGTCTTTTTTAATACAGCAATCTGATCTGCCACTGTCTTTTTTTCGGCGCCATAACATGCCATCACTTCCCGGAGAACATCAGAAGAAGACTGATATTTATACACACTTGGATACTGGTCAAGTTCCGGAGGGTGTACCCCTTCCGACAAAATGATGATCTTCCCGATATCCAGATCCCGGACTTCCCGGCACATAGCCCGCCCGGAGATCAACAGCAACTCTATATGTGTTTGTTTCCCATAGGCGATCAGGTTCTCTACAGATGTAAATGCCTGTATCTCAAAGGGAATATTCTTCTTCCGATTCATATAGTCCATAAAGTTCAACGCATAATCCACTTCCAGATCGCATACTGCAAAAATATTTCTTTTCAATAGATACCTCCTGCATATAACAACACACTTATAAAAACAGGAATCGTAAAATGGAAATTTTCAGGAGCAGCAATATTTTTTCTCCGATAGGAACTAATCTTTCCCGTACCGACTGTACATTTCACATATTCAATAAAATAAAGGATACGTTCACAGAAATTGTGGTTAAAGATCAGAAGTGCGGCAGAAATACCTGCACCTGTCAGAAAAGAAATAAAGATGCATTTTATGATAGATTCACAGCCCATTATCCCTCCCAGTGCGCAGAATAATTTAATATCTCCGGCACCTATCATCCCAAAAGCAAAGAGGATCATAAGAAATAACGGCATTACGCTTCCCATTATAAAAAATCCAATTCCCGTAATATTCTTTTGCCATATACAGACAAACAGTCCCACAGACATGGAAAAAATAATCCATCCGTTATCAACTTTTGCTGTACGGATATCCATGATCATGGCAGTTCCGGCAACCGTTACAGGAAAAAGGTGAAAAAATGCATATTGCATCACCTCCAGTCTTATATTTTTCGCAACTGTTTCGATACTGTTCATACAATAGGAAACAGTCTGTCTCTTCTTTGGTATTTTAAAAAAATAAAAGTGGAATTAACCGCCGAACTGACGGGATTGAATCACCAGAAGAACTCTGGTGAGTATTATTATAGGACCGGACAATCCATTTGTCCAGTCCTATTTTTTGTCGAATTTCTAAAATATTTATAAACTTGTTACCTGTCCACACGCTGCTATCCCGAAATATACTATGCGAAGTGTATTACTGAGAACAAATTGAACAGTAACATAAACCCGGCTATAATGCACTTCACAGAAAGAATATCATGCACCTGTCAATTAGAGTTCGATTTCCTGTCTGCATCCTTCCGGTACAATGATAATACCATTTTCTGTATCTTTCACTATGCTTCCACCAGTAACATCGGCTATTTCATGAATATTTCTCAGCAGATAGGTCATACCTCCATTTTCTGCTGAAGCTTCCAGAGTGAGTTTATTTCCCTCTCTTACAGCTTTTACTGTAAAAGCTGTCTCTCCTTTACGCGTCACTACCTCACAGGATGCAGTTTCATTTACTTCATAAACCTGAATCTGTACATCTTTCTCCAGTTCATAATCAACGGTAGTATCTACAGCACCAATCGGAAGCAGAGTATTCTCTCTTACAAATACAGGCAGTGAAAAAAAATCATAATCTTCTTCATACCATCTTCCGCCTTCTTTGACTTCTCCGCTTAAAAGATGAGTCCATTTTCCTGCCGGCAGATAATATTCTGCATGACCTTCTTTGTTGAAGATTGGTGCAACCAGAATACTGTCACCTAACATATACTGCATATCCAGATATTTGGTTGCAGGATCATCGTTAAATTCCATGATCATTGCACGCATGGACGGAATACCTGTCTTGTGTGATTTTACGGCCATAGAATACAGATATGGGAGTAATCTTAATTTCAGCTTTGTAAACTTACGGCATACATCTACAGCTTCTTCATCAAACAGCCACGGTACACGATAACTCTTGGAACCATGGAGACGGCTGTGTGTGGAAAGAAGACCAAACTGCAGCCAGCGTTTGTATACATCCGGTGCTGCTGTCATTTCAAATCCGCCCATATCATGACTCCAGAAGGAAAATCCTGATAAAGTAAAGGACAGACCACCTCTTAAGCTCTCAGCCATGGAGGCATAGGTTGCAGAACAGTCACCGCCCCAGTGAACCGGGAACTGCTGTCCGCCTGCTGTCGCACTTCTTGCAAAAAGGATTGCTTCACCTTCACCTTTTACTTCCTTCAGCAGATCAAATACTGCCTTGTTGTAAAGGTACGTATAATAATTATGCATAGAAACCGGATCTGAACCGTCATAATATTTCACATCGACCGGAATTCTCTCGCCAAAGTCTGTCTTGAAACAGTCAACACCCATATCAAGCAAAGTTTTCAGCTTATTCTGATACCACTTCACTGCATCCGGATTTGTAAAGTCAACCAGGCCCATGCCAGGCTGCCAGTTGTCGATTTGCTTGATTCCTCTTCCGTCTGCACGCTGTACCAGGTATCCGTTCTTCAGACCCTCTTTAAAGAAGTTAGTTCCCTGTGCAATATATGGATTAATCCATACACAGATCTTAAGTCCTTTATCCTTATAACGTTTCAGCATTCCCGGTACATCCGGGAAGATTCTGGAATCCCATTCAAAATCACACCAGTGGAACTCTTTCATCCAGAAGCAGTCAAAATGGAATACACTCAATGGAATATCTCTGTCTGCCATTCCCTGGATAAAGGAATTGGTCGTCTCTTCATCATAGTTTGTTGTAAAGGATGTGGAAAGCCATAATCCAAAGGACCATGCAGGCGGCAATGCCGGTTTTCCTGTAAGATCTGTGTAGTTCTCAATTACACCCTTAATGTCATCTCCGTAAATAATATGATATCTGATCTCTTCACCTTTCACAGAGAATCCCACATTCTCAACCTTTTCACTTGCAACTTCGAAGGAAACATGATCACTGTGGTCTACGAATACGCCATAATGTTTGCTTGTTACATAGAATGGAATATTTTTATAAGAAATCTGAGAAGCTGTACCGCCATCTTCATTCCAGATATCAACAACCTGACCGTTCTTTACAAACGCTGTAAATCTCTCACCCAGACCATATACACATTCTCCAGGTGCAAGAGAAAGCTCTGTCACCATATATGGCTGATACTGTGCTGCCATATAGTTCGGTTCCGGGAATTTTGTCAGCGTAGCTCTGTCATATTGCATATAGCCAAGATTGCGGAATCCGATGTTTGTGAGAACTTTTCCGTCTGCTTCATATGTAATCTTAAAGTCTTTCAAGTCCACTCTTACTGTCATTCTTCCGGCTTTCATCACAGCTTCATCTTCTGTAATCTCAACCTCTGTTTCCTGTGGATCCTCATTCAGCTCATACCTTGGCTCACCTTTTACATAACCTTCATAATGATAACTTCTTACACTTATGATATCTTTACGTACAGAAATAAATTCTGTAGTGATAGTTCCAACATCCAGAGCACCGCCTCTGTCTGTGATCTGGCGGAATGGAGAAACAATTCTCATTCCTCCCGGAATTGCTTCCGCAGTAAAAGCCTGCATCGCATAGGATGCGTTTGCGCGTTCATTTTTCTCCCAGTAACCTTCTGTGAACTTCATTCCTGATCCTCCTTGCTTTTAATCTTATGATTTGCTTATTTTCCGAAATTGAAACTCTTTCAGTACCTTGCGGGATAACGGACTGCTGAATAGTTATCTGATACCAGTATACATCATGATTTTTTTTCTTACCAGCAATATAACCCAAATTTTATCTGTGCAAAAAACAAAATCTGTATATTGCATAAAAACAAAAGATTGTGGTAATATTCTTCAAAATATACACGTTCTACAAGTATATCTATTTTGGCACCAGGAGGTAAGAAAATATGTGCACAGCAGCAACTTATAAAACAAAAGATTTCTATTTCGGCAGAACCCTTGATTATGAATTTTCCTACGGTGATGAAATCACCATCACACCACGAAACTACCCATTCCATTTCCGTCATTCTGATAAAGCCCCTGACTCTCACTATGCCATCATCGGAATGGCTCATGTGGCCGGAGACTATCCACTCTACTATGATGCCATTAATGAAAAAGGTCTCGGCATGGCAGGTCTGAATTTCGTAGGAAATGCAGTCTATGCAGAACCAGTATCGGACAAAGAAAACGTAGCCCAGTTCGAATTCATCCCATGGATTCTCAGCCAGTGTGCCACCTTAAAAGAAGCCCGCCAGAGACTCTCAACTATGAATCTCACCAACACACAGTTCAGTGAGAACTTCCCATGTGCTCAGCTCCACTGGATCCTCGCAGATGCTTCCGGCTGCCTCGTTATCGAATCCATGCAGGACGGCCTCCATATCTACGAAAATCCTGTAGGGGTACTAACCAATAACCCACCCTTCCCACAGCAGATGTTCCAGCTTAACAACTACCAGTCTCTCTCCCCTCGCCAACCAGAAAACACCTTCGCTCCAGGATTAGAACTCCAATCCTACAGCCGCGGTATGGGCGCCCTCGGCCTCCCGGGAGACCTTTCCTCCGCCTCCCGCTTTGCCAAAGTTGCCTTCACAAAAATGAACTCCAGATCCGGCGACTCCGAACTCGAAAGCGTCAGCCAGTTCTTCCACATCCTCGGCTCCGTAGATCAACAGCGTGGCTGCTGCGAAGTAGCAAAAGGCAAATATGAGATCACTCTCTACACTTCCTGCTGCAACACAACAAAGGGAATTTATTATTATACCACCTATGAAAATCATCAGATCAATGCTGTCGATATGCATCGTGAAAATCTGGATACAACAGTCCTAATCCGATATCCTGTACTCGCAAAACAGAATATCTGTTTCCAGAATTAATGTGAAGCACTCTATACCTGTGGCAATTTCGACAAATATTCTTTAATTATAGCCATTGCCATTTTTCAGTTCTGTACGGTATAATAAAGACAAATTATTGGTTTCAAAAAGAGGTAATAACAATGGTACATTTTTTTGATATTACAAAGTTCAACTTATATAAAGAAGATAACCGGCGCGAAGTAAAAAAAGCAAATGGCGGCCTTCCTTCTTCTTTATGGGAGACTTACTCTGCTTTTGCAAATTGTTATGGCGGCGTAATTATTCTGGGAGTTGCCGAAAACAAAGATGGAACCTGGAGAACTACAGGTTTAAAAAGTACAGACAGGGACAAGCTGTTAAAACATTTCTGGGATACAATCAATAATCGAAAAAAGGTCAACGTAAATCTTCTATCTGATCAGGATGTAGAGATATATGAGAAGGATGAAGATACTATCATCGTGATTTATGTTCCTATGGCAAACAGAGAACAAAAACCTGTGTATATTAATGATGATATATTTGGCGGAACATTTCGAAGAAATCACGAAGGAGACTATCATTGTACCAAACTTCAGGTGAAAGCCATGCTCCGCGACCAGACAGACAACACTATGGATATGGATGTACTGGATGATGTTCCAATAAGCGACCTAAATTATGAAACCATTCAGGGATATCGCAACAGACATCGAGCCCTTAAACCTGCACATCCATTTGGCCGTTTAAATGATTCTGAATATTTACGCAGCATAGGAGCTGCTGCCATTTCCAATATTGATAAATGCCTTCATCCAACAGCTGCAGGAATGCTAATGTTTGGAGATGAATATAACATTGTACGACATTTCCCTGAATATTTTTTAGATTATCGTGAAATTCTGGATCCAACTATACGCTGGACCGATCGCTTACAGTCAAGTTCCGGTGAATGGTCCGGTAATATATGTGATTTTTACTTCCGAGTATATAATAAACTTGTTAAAGATATCAAGGTACCTTTTAAAACAATCGATGGAAACCGTATTGATGATACTCCCGTACATGAAGCATTGAGGGAAGCCCTCGCAAACTGTTTGATAAATGCAGACTTTTATGGTGTTCGAGGCATTGTAGTCCGAAAAGAAGCTGACAGAATAGTATTTGAAAATCCAGGATATTCCAGAACAGGAAAACAACAAATGAAAAAAGGGGGAATTTCTGATCCTCGCAACAAAGTACTCATGAAAATGTTTAATCTGATCAATATCGGCGAGCGTGCCGGCAGCGGAGTACCCAACATTTTTAACACATGGGAGGATCAAGGCTGGGTTGAACCAGTTATAGAAGAACAATTTGATCCAGATAGAACTCTTCTGATTCTTAGCTTCGATAAAAAACAAGCGATAAAAACAAGCGATAAAAAACAAGCGATAAAAACAAGCGATAAAAAACAAGCGAATAAATCCTGTCATAAAAAACAAAACCAAAAAACTTTGGAAAATATAGAAAAAATCAGAGAGTATTTATCTAAAAACAATATCTCAAAAACCAGTGATATTGCTGAATATATTGGATTAAGTCTTCCGCGAACCCGGGCTATTTTAAAAGAAATACCTGATGTATCTCCAATTGGAAATAATTCAAACAGAAAATGGACTCTGCAAAAATAATTTTCACCAGCCAAGAAATAAGTCAGAACATGGTACAAAGCAATAAAAGCATCTACGGAAAGCCTTCATCAGACCATCCAAAGATGCTTTTTATTGATATATTTTGTTTCTTTAAATTTCTTTATGACTCGTAACCCTAAGTCGTGCCATAGCTCTGGACAGAGCCAACTGATTCATATGATACTCCTGAATACTCTGCTTCTGTCTCATCTGCTCTTCTGCTCTCTCCTTCGCTTCCTGTGCCCTGCGGATATCAATCTCCTCAGGACTCTCTGCCGTCAGACAGAACAGCTTCACACGGTTATTGATCATCTCCACAAACCCACTGCTCACAGCCAGAACATGCTTTGTGCCATCAGCTTCCTCGAAACGCATTTCTCCCGGAATGATAGCAGCAACAATATTCTCATGCTGTGCCAGAAAGGCCTGCTCACCGTCAACAGCCGGGATTGTCAGGGTTTTGGCACGTCCTGCAAACGCCAGCTTATTACTGGCATAAATCTCAAGACCAAATGTATCTGCCATAAAATCCGCTCCTTATTCCTGACCCATCTCAGTCTTTGCTTTCTCGATGACATCCTCAATTGTACCAACATTGAAGAAAGCATTTTCCGGATACTGATCCATCTCACCATCAACGATTGCCTTGAATCCACGGATGGTTTCTTTCAGAGGAACATATTTACCCTTGATACCTGTGAAGTTCTCAGCTACATGGAACGGCTGAGAAAGGAACTTCTGGATCTTTCTTGCACGGAATACAGTGCTCTTATCCTCTTCAGAAAGCTCTTCCATACCAAGAATAGCAATGATGTCCTGAAGTTCTTTATATTTCTGAAGGATTTCCTGTACTTTACGTGCTACTTCATAATGTTCTTCACCTACAACATCCGGCTCCAGGATACGGGAAGTAGATTCCAGCGGGTCAACGGCCGGATAAATACCCTGCTCTACGATCTTTCTGGAAAGAACGGTTGTTGCATCCAGATGAGCAAATGTAGTTGCAGGAGCCGGGTCAGTCAGGTCATCGGCAGGTACATAGACAGCCTGTACAGATGTTACAGAACCATCCTTAGTAGAAGCGATACGTTCCTGAAGTTCACCCATCTCAGTAGCCAGTGTTGGCTGATAACCTACGGCTGAAGGCATACGTCCAAGAAGGGCGGAAACCTCGGAACCAGCCTGTACAAAACGGAAAATATTATCAATGAAAAGAAGCACATCTCTGTGTTCCTCATCTCTGAAGTACTCAGCCATTGTCAGTCCGGTTTCAGCAACACGCATACGGGATCCCGGTGGCTCGTTCATCTGTCCGAACACTAAGGCTGTTTTTTCAAGAACACCGGACTCTTTCATTTCTGACCATAAGTCGTTACCTTCACGGGAACGCTCTCCAACACCTGTGAAAATGGAATATCCGCCATGCTCTGTGGCAATGTTCTGGATCAGCTCCTGGATCAGGACTGTCTTACCAACACCGGCACCACCGAACAGACCGATCTTACCACCTTTTGCATATGGTGCAAGAAGGTCGATAACCTTAATACCTGTTTCCAGGATTTCTACAGCCGGTTTCTGATGTTCGAAATCCGGCGGATCTCTGTGGATGACCCATTTCTGTTCTCCCTCAAGGGAAGGACCGTCATCTACTGTATCACCAAGTACGTTAAATAAACGTCCCAGTGTCTTATCACCTACAGGAACCTTAATGCCGCTTCCTGTGGCGATGACTTCTCTGTCACGCTGTAAGCCTTCGCTTGCGCTCAGCATAATGCAGCGTACCATATTGTTTCCCAGATGATGGGAAACTTCCATTACACATCTTTTACCGTTGTTCTCTACCTCAAGGGCATCCTTGATCTCAGGAAGATTTCCATCTTCAAAAACAACGTCTACAACAGGTCCCATAACCTGTACAATTTTACCTTTGTTCATCGTCGTCACTTCCTTTTTTGTGCTTTTGCACCGCTGACAATCTCAGTGATTTCCTGTGTGATGGCAGCCTGACGCGCACGGTTGTACTCAATGGATAACTCCCTGAGCATCTTCTTTGCACTGTCCGTAGAGGACTGCATTGCCATCATTCTGGCATTATTTTCACTGGCATACGCTTCTACAAGACATCCATAGATCAGACCGGTCAGGTAATTTGGGATCATGGTATTCAGAAGTACATCGGCTGATGGTGACAGCACGATTTCCTCCTGTGGCATATCCGCAAGCATTGCCTGATTTGGCAGGAACTCTGCTTTCTTCAATGGAAGAAGCTGCATATTCACCGGCTCCATGGCAACTGCACTCTGCATCTCCGTATAGAAAATACGGACTTCGTCCAGTTCTCTGTCCAGGAACGCTCTGACAATCTCCTCTGAGATCAGGCGCGCTCTGTGCATGGTCGGTTTCTGTACTGTATATGGAAAGTTCTCTGCGATATCCATATGTTTCTTCGTGAAATACTGACGGCCTACCATACCCAGCACATAAAGCTTGCAGTGCTCATGCTCTGCCATAAACTGTTCTGTCATTTTCTGGATATTATGGTTATAGGCACCTGCCATACCCTTATCACCGGTAACTACGATACAGCCGATCTTACGGTCTTCCTCTGCGATCTTATGACGGATACTGAAAAAAGGATGCTCTGTATCCGGCATATGACGCAGGATTCGGGAAATTGCTGCCTGCATATTATAGTAATACGGCTCTGTATCGGACAGGATTCTTTTGGCCTTCTGCATCTTGGATGAAGAGATCATATACATGGCATTGGTGATCTTCATGGTGTCCTGAATGCTTTTCATTCGAGTCTGAATCTCTTTCGTACTGCCCATATCAACACCTACCTGCTCTTATCTGCAAATTCTTCTGCCACTTTCACGATCTTTTCTGCCAGTTCATCCGGAAGCTGTCTCTTCTCCTCGATCTCTCTTCCGATTTCCGGATAAGCACTGTCAAAGTAGTCCAGCATATCTCTCTGATACTTCTTCATCTTCTTGGTTTCCACGTGCATCATTGCCTTGTGTGTTGCCGCACAAAGAGTGATGACCTGCTCATGAAGACTTAACGGGCTTGAAAGCGGCTGTTTCAGAAGTTCCATAAGTCCACTTCCGTATTTCAACTGCTGAGTTGTAGCCTCGTCCAGATCAGAACTGAACTGTGTAAAGATTTCCATCTCACGATACTGAGCCAGATCGATACGGACACTTCCTGCTGCTTTCTTCATGGCTTTTGCCTGTGCAGCACCACCAACTCGGGATACGGAAAGACCTACGTTAACCGCCGGACGCATACCGGAGTTAAACAGGTCACTCTCCAGGAAGATCTGACCATCTGTGATGGAAATAACGTTTGTAGGAATATATGCGGAAAGGTCACCTGCCTGTGTCTCAATGATAGGAAGAGCAGTGATAGAACCACCGCCAACCTTTTCATTCAGACGGCTGGAACGCTCCAGTAATCTGGAATGGAGATAGAATACATCTCCAGGATAAGCCTCACGTCCCGGTGAACGTTCCAGAAGCAATGACAGTGCACGATATGCAACTGCATGCTTGGATAAATCATCATAAACCATTAATACATCTTTTCCCTTATACATAAAGTACTCAGCAAGTGCAGTACCTGCATAAGGAACAATATACTGAAGCGGTGCACAGTCACTGGCTGTAGAGGAGAATACTGTTGTATAGTCCATAGCACCATGTTTCTCCAGAGTAGATACGATCTTAGCTACTGTGGAAGCTTTCTGTCCGATCGCAACATAGATACAGATTACATCTTTGCCTTTCTGGTTCAGAATGGTATCCAGTGCAACGGAAGTCTTACCTGTCTGTCTGTCACCGATAATCAGCTCACGCTGGCCACGGCCGATGGGGAACATGGAGTCAATAGAAAGAATACCTGTTTCCAGAGGAACTGTTACAGATTTTCTGTCAATAATTCCAGGTGCCGGATTCTCTACCGGACGATACCCGTCTGCCTTGATCTCACCTTTACCATCGATCGGCGCTCCCAGAGCGTTTACGATCCTTCCGATAAAAGCGTCACCTACAGGCACACCTGCCTGCTTCTGGGTTCTTGCTACCTTTGTTCCTTCTTTGATTCCTGTATCTTTACCGAACAGGATACATCCGATGCTGTTTGCACGGATATCCTGAACCATACCTTTCAGACCATTCTCAAAGGTTACAACCTCGCCATACATAGCATGATCAATACCATGTACCGTGGCAATACCATCTCCGACGGAGATGACTGTTCCTACTTCCTGGTCCTTGCTGATTTCGTCATAATTCTTAATTTCTTCTTTCAGAATCGAAATGATTTCATCTGGATTCATTGCAGCCAACTTTTATTCACCTCCGTGTCAATTTCTGTCTTAAATTGTTATAACGTCCGCGGAGACTCCAGTCGAACTCTTTGTCTCCGGCAGAAAGAATGAAGCCTCCGATCAAAGATTTGTCTTCTCTGAGAGTAAGGATTACTTCCTTTGCTCCAAATTCCCTGCGAAGGAAATCTTCCATCTTCTCTTTCTGGGCTTCTTCCGGTTTTGTTACATATGTGAGAACAGCTTTCAGGATTCCTTTCTGCTTGCGGCTGTAATTGCCATATGCTTCCAGGATATCATAAATGCTGCTGATTTTCTGATATTTACAGGTCACCTTCAGGAAATTTTTCATCTCCTGCGGGAAGACTCTGTCAATTACATGTTCTTTTTCTTTTAAAGAAACCAGTGGATTCTCAAGGGCACCTTTTAACTGCGGGGTACCCCTGAAAATCTTTTCTGTCTCCAAAACAGCTTCTTCCGGGACAGAAAGCTCATATAATGCTTTTGCATAATTAATGCTTGTTTCCGTCATTGGAATCACCTGCCTCTTTTATAAACTGGTCATAAAGGGACAAATCCTGCTGACTGCTGTTTTTCTCTCCCATGATCTTTGAGGCTGCATCCAGCGCGATCTCTGCCACTCTGCTTTCCATAGCCTTCATAGCATTTTCCTGCTCTGTCCTGATATCTGCCTTTGCTTTGTCAAGCATTGCACCAGCCTGTGTGTTTGCATCTTTTACAATACGCTCAGCCTGTACTTTTGCCTCATCCTTTGCCTGGTTTACAATACGCATGGATTCGTCTTTCGCAGATTTCAGTGCATCTTCATATTTGCCTTTCAGTTCATATGCCTGTTCTTCTGTATCTTTGGCACTTGCGAACTGCTGGTCGATCATGTTTTTTCTCTGCTCCATCACATTGAGGATCGGACCAAATAAGAACTTTTTCATTAAAAGATAAAGAACAATCAGGTTAATAATTGTAAAGACCAGGTTGATGTTAATCTCGATCACCTGTCCCACCTGCCTTTCTTAGTTATTCTTTATCCATTAATTAGCCAAGCATGATAACGATCAGAAGACCGATAACGAAACCGTAAATAGCTGTTGCCTCGGCAAGGGCACATCCTAAAAGAAGGGATTTGCTGATCTTGCTTTCTGCTTCCGGCTGTCTTGCGATTGCTTCTACTGCTTTAGATGTTGCCATACCAATACCGATACCAGCGCCAATACCTGTTAAAACTGCGATTCCTGCTCCAATAGCTACTAACATAACTTTTTCCTCCTGTTGTTTAACTGAAATAAACTAAATATTACAAATCTTTCTTCACAATATGCTATCCTGTCGATATTCCGATGAGATCATTTGATGCCTGTACAACAGATGTCTGTACCAACGGTTGTTTATGACCGTTATGACCCACCGAATATCCGGGCAGCATTTAAGTGCTGTTCATAACTGCTGTCTTATCCCTTATGTCCCGCGTCTCAGGTCTTATATAGGTGTCATATTCCTGTATGAACAGTAATCTTTTTTATTCAATAGCTTCTTTGATAAATAAAGAAGTTAAGAATACAAATACATACGCCTGAATGAATCCGTCAAAGAAATCAAAATACAGGCTGAATGGAATAGGAAGAACTGCCGGGCATATAAACTCAAGAAGTTTCATAACCACATAGCTTCCTAACACATTACCAAAAAGTCGCATACAAAGTGATGTCGGTCGAATAACGACCTCCAGAATATTAATCGGCAGCATAATCGGTGCCGGCTCTGCGAAGCTTTTAAGAAAGCCTTTCAGACCTTTCTTATGGAATCCTGCATACTCGATCAGAAAAATACTTGTGATTGCAAGACCAATCGTACAGTTTAAATCCTTTGTAGGCGGTACAAATCCAAACACACCGAAAATGTTTGCAATTCCAATGTAAATGACAACTGTCATCAGATAGGGAATATACATTTTTCCCTCTTCTCCAAGGATATCCTTAAAGAAGTTATGAAGAAAACTGACACCGGTTTCCAGCAAAAGCTGTTTCTTACCGGGGTTTTCCACACTCAGGTTTCTTACGAGCACCAATGACAAAATTAAAAGCACTGCCATGATCACCCATGTCACTGCTACTGACTCTGCAACTGGTATTCCTCCAAACACCGGTATGGTAAAAACTGTCTTACATTGAAGTTCTTCCATTAACGTGTCTGCTAAATTACCCGTTTCTTTTCCCTCCTTTTTCTATTTAAATCTCCGGAAGATATTCTGGCTTTTTATGCTGTCTGCCTCAGATGCCTCAGCCAGGATTCCTAAACTTATGTCTGTAAAATATTTCATAAGCTTTCCATCGATTCAAGATTTTGAGATTATTATATTAAAATCCGTTAAAAAGTCAACAATTATTTTGACTATTTCTGGCAAAAATAGATTTTCTTTTTGTGCATTTCATCCAGACATTTTGATTGAAAAATAGATTTTCATAATTTTTTTAATGCATTTTCACGAAAAAAAGGCAATTTTCATTGACCGAACTGTAAGCAGATGATATTATTTTATATGGTTTTTATATAAATTTTATATCTCTGCACTTACCAATCCTTATATTGGTAATACCAAACAGGAGGTTTTTTATGCAAATCATTTGTCTGGGAGACAGCATTACGGACTGTAATCATTTATTTGAAGATTTTCCTCTGGGAAATGGGTATGTACAGATACTCTCAGAAATGTTCCGTAATCAAACTCCTTCTTTCTCCATATCCGCAAATACCGTCAGACGCTCATCAAGCGCTGTACAGTTAACAGATAAATCAACAGGTGCCATACATTTCAGGAACTGTGGAATAGATGGCTTCACTGTGACAAGAGTCCTTGAAAATATCCGCCAACACCGTATTTCTTTGCATCACTCTCCTGTTGTAACTCTGCTGATCGGCATCAATGATATCGGTCTGATAATGAACACAGACCGGATGGATTCTCAGAAAGAACAGATGATAAGAGAGTTTGCCACTCATTACAATGAATTATTGGATCTGCTCACTGCAGATGCCAGGCAGGTAATCCTTATGGAACCCTTTATCTTTCCACATCCGGAAGAATATGAGACATGGATTCCCTATGTCCATACCATGTCTGATATTATCCGACAGCTCTCTGTCAGATTCAGACTTCCATTTCTGCCTCTGCATAACTATTTTAATAAGGAAGCAACTCAATCGGGATTTGATGCCATAACAACGGACGGGATTCATCTTACTTTGTATGGGCATAAGCTTCTGGCCGAGAAACTGTTCCCTCTCCTTCAAAGCATTGATAACAATCCCTGAACAGATAAACTATTGCGCATTTTCCCGGAACTTTGTATAATAAATCACTGTCCTCGCTCATATCTGCGGACTTATTATGGAAAGGAGTCTTCCTTATATTATGGAAACTACAATTAAACAGATTGAAGATATGTCTCTGAATGCCTGGCCATCTCACAAGATGGAATTATACGACGGCTGGATCCTGAGATTTTCTTATTTTTATACACACAGAACCAACAGCGTAGAACAGTTCGGCAATTCCACCCTCACCTGGCGGGAAAAAATCCCATATTGTGAAAGCGTATATAAGCGTCTGGGAACCCCCGCTGTATTTAAGATCAGTCCTCTTGTCTCTCCTGACTTTGATTATGTTCTGGAGAATCGGGGATATGCCATCCAGCATACCACCAATGTCATGGCAATGAGCATGAACGCCGCACATCTGGATACTCCATATCCTGATGTAACATTCTACAATAACATTCCGTCTGAATGGATTGAAAGTCTGTTCAATCTAAAAAATACTATAAATCCGATTCACAGAAAAGTTGTACCATCCATGTATCAGGCAATTCTCAAAGAAACCATTTGCGCCTGCATCCGCATAGACGGGCAGATCATTGCAACAGGGCTTGGTATCCTGGACAGAGACTACATCGGTATTTACGCCATCCATGTCAAAGAGGAATACCGCAAACATGGCTATGCCCGTCAGATCTGCACAGGACTTCTGAAAGAAGGAATGAAAAAAGGTGCACAGAATGCATATCTTCAGGTTGTAGAGGGAAATGACAATGCCCGGGCATTATACAGATCACTTGGATTCCAGCAGCTTTATACTTACTGGTTCCGCGTACAGCCGGATGAAAACGGAAATTTCCCACCTGAGAAATAAAAAGAACTATCTGTAAAGCGTTTTCATTTTTTGCTTTTACAGATAGTTCTTAATTTTTATAGATTTTAACTTTTCTTTTTCGGGGAATCAGTTGATTCATTTAACATAGTTCGCGCCAACTATATTGTATATCATTTTAATTTTAATATTCAAGTCTTATTCTGTATTTTATCTCTGACTCAATTATGTTACTGTTCACTCCGTTCACAGTAACGTAGCCAAAATTCATTCCAGATTGCCTGCGGCAATGGAATTTTGGCTTGTATGTCTCGGGATTTTGGCATATTCATGCCAAAACACCTCGCGGAATAGTGGTGTGTGAACAGTAACTCAATTATACTGTTTTGTTTTTCAGCACTGCAGGTGATGTATTACCTACCACCATCGCTGTCAGAGGGCTGAAATACAGCAGACATGTTAATACACAGTAAATCGGGATCATAATTGCAAACTGTACCAGTCTTCCGGGCATGATCGCATAGAAATTATATCCAAGCATGATCACAAGTCCTGCTGTTGTAAGCACCAGAGAGCTGAGAACTGCAGTTACCACGATAGATACGCAGATACCAACTGTCTTTCCTGTTTTCTTTCTGTTTGCAAATAATGGTTTTGCAAGGGCAGGAAGCACACCCCAGAGGATTGCTGCAACTGTGATAAACGGATTTACAGCATAGCCCTTCATAAAGCACCCGATAATATCCGCACATAATCCACAGACACCACCAGCTACCGGGCCAAGCCACAGACCTGCAAGGATTGTACATACACTTCCCACAGAAATACGGTACGCACCAAGATCAATGACCAGAACTCGTGTGAGTACCAGATGCATGGCGATCAGAAGAGCCATGAACACCAATGTTTTTACGTTCCAATATTGTTTTTTCTGCATAATAAAAACACCTCCATAATGTGTTTAAAAAATAGAGTAGTTACATAAATAATAATCCCTCCACATTATGAGATGCTCTCATATGTAGCAACGGGTGCGGAAATTATATCGTAAGCAGCACGCTTTCTGCTTTTCGTTTCACGGCGACTCCCCAGCCTGTGAACACTTGACGCATAAAATCCTACTTCGCTATTATTTATTTATCGAAATTATAACACAATCCATAGAAATTGCAATATATTTTCCGTTATTATTTTCACAAATTTGAATGCTGTTTTTTGTTCATTCTATACGAATGGTCTGCTTTTTTTACTTGAGAATATTGCTGCAAACACTCGTAAGTCTATGAATAAAACAGCCGCATATACTAATACTATAACATTATGCAGCAGTCCGGCATCTTCAGCAATGAGAAATTACATGAATACAGATATCCCGCCCCGGTCTGCTATAATCATGGAGGTAAAAAATGTCAGAAATATGTAAAAATAACTGCCAAAATCCTTATAATATATGTTATGATAATTACCTGAATACCAACGCCTGTACGGAATGTACCGGCCTGATATGCACTCCTGCCAAAGATAATGACGAATGGGAAAGCTACCGGAAAATTTTTGATTTTATCCCCGAACCGCCGGAAAGCAATATCCCTCCCTGTAAATAATTATTGCATACGGCAGGAATCATGTTCAAACGAATGATTTATTGGAGGTCCTGTCTATATTATGAAAAAACTGCTTGCTGCATGTGTCTGTGCCGGCCTTAGCTTTTCTTTTGCCGGATGCAGCCCTGAAACCATACTGGAACAATTCACATCCACCGGAGACACATCCGTCCGGGAACTTACTTCTTCATTTGACACCACAACTGAAACCGAAACAAAAGGCCGTATCTATATGGATGAACTTTCCGGTACCCTGCAGGATTTTTCAGGAAGCCAGCTTATTCTGAACACGGACAGTGCCTCCTATGTATTTAATGTTTCCAATGCCACCCTGGAATGTAAAGGCGGCATGATCACCGGCGATGAGATCAGTATCATTTACGAAGGTCAGCTTTCCGGTACTGACACAGGCAGTGTACATGTTCTGAAGGTTGTAGATGAATTTCATAAAAAAAACAAACTGAAAAAGCGCACTGCACATGGGCAGGTCATTTCCCTGACTTCCAATACCATCACAATAAAATCAAAGAAAGGAAAAACAGCCACCTATCCGATCACAGGAACAAAACAATATTATCAGAACGGAATCAAGGCCGGTGACTGGGTTTACCTTACATTCAAGGGAAAATTCCCGGATATTTCCAATGATTCTTCCGCATCCTTAAATGCCAGTCACCTGAAAGTGCTGAGTATTTCTGATCTGAAAGATCTGGAAATACCGGATCCCACCCCAACTCCGGATCCAAAACTCACACAGACACCGGAGCAGATAGAAAATAAAGAAAAACAGCTGCTGGCAACTGTACAGGGAGTAAATCTGAATATCCTCCGGATTCTTCCTGCCGGAAGTGACACCTCCTTTAATCTGGATATGTCAGCAATCCCCGCTTACTTCAAGGGAGGAATTGCCCCGGGATCTCATGTTAATGTTACTTATATCGGAGATCTGGAAACAACATCCCTAGAAGAAGTCCGTATTATTGCTGTGACAGGTGAGGATCCTGATACCATTAATGACAAACATATTTCCTTTACAGTAACCGGCACGATCATTGGAAGTACTGCCAACACCATCACTGTACAGACAGATGACGGTGCCATAGATACCTTCCGTACAGAAAACGCGCAGAACCTCACTGCAGGCGGCATGGAATACGGCGACTATGTGTGTATTACCTTCCATCCATCCAAATCAAAATCTTCTAATATTTATACAGCAATTAAGGTACAGGATGCGTAAATTGTTACTGTTCACTCCGTTCTCAGCAACACGCTTCGCGATGCAGGAAATATGAACCTCCTTGTGCAATGCCCAAGGAGTATCGTTTGCTTCACAAACTTAATTTATGCTAATCGCATAAATTCGCGCGGTATGTCTCGGGTTTTCTGTGACCTTCGCTCACAC
The DNA here is from genome assembly GCF_020593505.1 of Blautia sp. DFI.3.45. Lineage (NCBI taxonomy): Bacteria > Bacillati > Bacillota > Clostridia > Lachnospirales > Lachnospiraceae > Blautia > Blautia sp. DFI.3.45. The sequence goes on along the minus strand of NZ_JAJDMI010000001.1, from coordinate 109,522 downwards.
AAAACACCTCGCGGGATATCACCAGTGAACAGTAACCGTAAATTTCTTCTTGATTTCCGCTTCACCTTCCGCAAGCCAGCGGTATGCAGCATCCTGATCTCCCAGGATTTCTGCAAAGGACTGAACTTCATCCCGGATTCCTTTTCCATGAAGAACTCTGTAAGCCCCCGCATCACTTCCGGGGGCTGTTTTTATTCCCAGCCGGAATGCTTTTCTGATATTCTCTTCTGCGGATTCTATGATCGGTTTCAGAGTCTCATCATCATAACGCCCGTCTCCCAGAAGATTTCTCACTGTAACCAGAGTCGGAACCCAGACTGTATCGCTCTCTGCCAGCATGGCAAGGCTTTCTTCATTCATATAGTTTCCATGTTCCAGACTGTCCACTCCGGCAGCCACTGCTGCCTGCACTCCGTAATCTCCGTTGGTATGGGACATAACAGCCATACCTTCTTCATGTGCAATATGTACCATTTCCTTTACCTCTGACCCATCCAGAGGTGTTCCGGTAATCGCTCCATGTTCATTAAAATCCAGAATCCCGGTAGTCATGATCTTAATAAAATCTGCCCCTGCCTGTTTCGCCTCCAAAACACGCTTATGAAATTCCACCATTGTGGCAAAACCTTTTCCCACAATAGAACCATAATGTCCTTCTTTATGAATGGCAAATATCGGAGTTCTGTAATCTATTCCATACTCTGGTGCAAGCTCTTTCGCTCTCGCAGAAACACCCAGCGCATCACCGCCATCCCGTACAAAAACAATTCCCCGTTCCTGGTATGCCTTCAGATGTTCTCTTATGATCTTATCGTCCGGTCCATTTTTATGCACCTCAACTGCATGGCGGTAATTCACGCCATCCATAATGATATGCGCATGACATTCTCCAAACATTTCCCGTTTCTCTTCCTCTTCCCTGCTGCTTTCTTAATTCAAAACATAGAGTCAGACGGATAAACTCATCCGCTTCGCTATGCAACTCTATGCTCAATAACCACTCCGCAGTTTTACTTAATCTTTTATCTATAATCTTTTATCTACAATTTTTTATTTTTCAAAAAAATTTCGGATTTCGTCTTCTGCTGCCTGCACAGACCCCTGGACAAAGAATGGCTTTCCGCCGCCTCTTCCGTTTAATGCAGCATTCATTTCCTTTGTATACTGCCGTAAATCCCCGTCAATCTCGCCCATGGCATACTTATAGCTTCCATCTTCATTTCTGGAAAATACTGCACAGCAGCCCTCACAGGTATTCATCACTGCATCCGCAAGTTTACGTACAGAATCTGCTTCCAGACCTTCTTTGAAGATCAGGACACTTCCTGCACCTTCCCATTTCTTAGCTTCTGCCCTAAACATCTCTTCTTCCATACGGGCAACCTGGCCTTTCATACGGAAATTTTCATCCTGCAGACGCTGTACTGCATCTGCTGTTCTGTCCATCTTTGCAGAAAGCTTCATGGAAATCTGATGATTCTGCTCATTCACCATATTCAGATAATCCAGAACACGTTTACCGCAGATCATCTCCATACGGATACCATCATGGAATTTCACTACAGAAAGAAGCTTCACCATTCCAATCTCACCTGTATGTGTCACATGGGTTCCACAGCAGGCGCATACGTCTACTCCCGGAAACGTCACGATACGAACCTGTCCTGTCAATTCTTTCTTACTTCTGTAATCAATAGTCTTCAGTTTCTCAGCATCAGGATAAGTGATTACAACTTCCTTATCCTCCCACACTCTCTCATTTACTTCACGCTCGATTTCTGCAAGCTGCGAGTCATCCAGCATACCATTCAAATCTACAGTGATCACATCGCTTCCCATATGAAAACCTACATTATCATAACCATACTTCTCATGGATAATACCGCTGACCATATGCTCACCGGAATGCTGCTGCATCAGGTCAAAACGGTGCACCCAGTCAATCTTTCCTTCAACCTTCGCACCCACTTCCAGAGCCTTATCAGTATAATGAAGTAATTCTCCATCTTTCTCATGAACCTCTGTCACCTTTGCATCCCCCAGTGTCCCCACATCACTTGGCTGACCGCCGCCCTCCGGATAAAAAGCACTCTCATCCAAAATGACCACATAGCCTTTCTTTTGCTCCCTACACTCTACTACGGTTGCGGTGAATTCTTTTTTATATACATCTTCATAGTATAAACGTCTTGTTTCTGTCATAATCTGTCTCTCCTTTTTCATCTGTCATATTGCCCCGCATTATCTTCCATATAAACATAAATGCTGTATTTCATTTCATTTCAATCAAGTATAGACCAAATCAAAAGGCTTCGCAAGACCGTCACTCAGCGATATTTTCTATAAAAAAATCTGTTAATCAAAACAGCCAATAACCAGCGCAGAAAAATAGTTTGTTTTGTGTGCATTTGCAGGATACTTAGATATTCTTAGCTGGCAAAAATCTGCGTTATGAGAAAAATGACACACTGTCTGAGCCGCCATGCGGCGAGTTTGTGGCATTTTTCTCATGCCTTTAGCAGATTTTTGCCAGCTTAGAATATCTTAGTGTCCGAAACCGCACACAAAACAAACTATTTTTCTGCGCGTCCCCTTTTTCTCAAAATTCCTCCAATATCTGAATCCATTCCCCCACCTCCTGCGTTATAATTAAATGAACAGGGAAAAGGAGACAGTAATGATCACAGAAAAGCACTATCTGGAATATCTGATTAAGCAATACCAGAACTTAATATATTCGATCTGCCTGAAATCTGTCGGCAATCCATTTGATGCCGAAGATCTCACTCAGGAAGTCTTTCTGTCTGCCTATAAGAACCTTTCCCGTTTTGATGGTAATTATGAGAAAGCCTGGTTAAGTAAGATCGCTGTCCGAAAGTGTCTGGATTATCTGAAAGCAGCCGGGCGGCGAAGTATTCCAACAGAAGACACCTACTTTTCCCAGATTCCGGACAGGCAATCCTCTCCCGAAGATGAATATATGAAAACTGCATCCAACACTCACGTAGAAGCATTATGTATGCAGTTGAAAAGTCCTTACAAAGAAGTCGCTTACGCACATTTCTGCAAAGAATTATCAGTACCTGAGATTGCACAGCAGACAGGGAAAAATCCGAAAACAATTCAGACACAGCTCTATCGCGCAAGGGCAATGCTGAAAAAAATGCTTGAAAGGGGTGATTAGATGCATATTAATAAGAAGGATTTAATAGAATTTGACAACGGAAATATGAACACACAGGAAGTCATTGAGTTTCTGTCACATCTTGATCACTGCGATTTCTGTCTGGATCAGATGATGGAACAGGAAGACAGCAGTACGGATACTGCTCCTGCCTATCTGATGGAACAGATTCTGGACAAAGCAGCCTCCGGTGAAGTGCAGCTTGCCCGGGCAGCAAATAAAGCATCCCGCAAAATCCGGCTGCTCCATTACAGTCTTCAGACTGCTGCCGGTGTGATGGTTGCCCTGTTGCTTTTATTCAGTATCCCAAATCTGGATTTCACTTCCTTATATCAGGATACTTCCTCTCAGACAGACAGAATATTACCCGAACATGAAAACGGCAGACTCTACCAGTTCACCAGAGAACTCGGACAGAACATTGGTGATGGCACCAGCTCTTTTATAAAATATGTCAGTGATTTTTCCAGCAAATTAATGAATGGAGGCAAATAAAAGTATGCAAAAACAAAAACGTGGATTCTGGCTTTTTATCTTCTCCCTGATCCCAGGCGCAGGAGAAATGTACATGGGATTCAAAAAACAGGGAATCAGTATTATGTTCTTATTCTGGGGTGTCTTTGCCATCGGAGCATGTACCGGAATGGACTGGCTTGTGTTCCTGATTCCGATCATATGGTTCTACAGTTTCTTTAATGTGCACAATCTGAAGTCTCTTTCTGAGGAAGAATTTTACTCCATAGAAGATTCCTATGTCCTTCATATGGATGAACTGGCAGGAGACATCAGTTCTCTGCTCAAACATCACGGAAAGATAACTGCGATTCTGCTGATTTTCCTTGGTGCTTCTATTCTATGGAACACTCTGGTAGATTTCCTCTATATGATCTTACCCGGATATCTGGCTGATGTTATTAGCAGATTCACATATCATCTGCCGCAGCTTGTGATTGCAGCTGCTATCATTTTTACAGGGATTTATATTCTCACCCGCAAGAAGGATGCACTGGATGAAGAACAGCCTGACAGCTTTACTGAGGAAGAACATTACTGGACACCTTATCGTCCGTATCAGCAGAATGTTCCGAATATGGAAACTGACGCGGTTAAAAATACCACAGACACAGTAAATCCTGATTGCTGTACAGATATCGATGTCACGGACACCGCAAACAACAAAAGCCCGGTATCTCTGAAAAAAGATTCTGCCGCCGAAGTGTCTCAGGAGGATGCTTCATCACAAACAACAAATTCTGAATCATGACACAAAATGGGATTGTCACATCAAGGAATCTACCTTCATGTAACAATCCCATTCTCATTATCCTCACATGGATACCGAAACTTCTCCAAAGGACAATATTGTCTCCTGTCCATCTTCTTCCCGTACTTTCAGCCGTCCGTCCCTACATATCTCCAATGCAAATGCCTGTCTGGAAGAGTTTCCGTCTGCAATTGTGATCTGATGTCCCGGGATCATGTTATGTGTCACATAATCCGGAGATAATTTCAGATCTGCTGTTTCTTTTCTCAACTCGTTCACGATCATTGCAGTCAGTTTATTACGGTCAGTCTGTTCCGCATCTTCTTTTGTCTCATAAAGGGCTCCTGCTATACTTCTTAATTTCTGCGGCAGGTTCTCCTGGTCCAGATAGAGGTTCAATCCCATGCCAACTACCACAAACTCAATATTTCCACTCTCAAAATCTGTGACAGCCTCTGTGAGTATTCCACAGACTTTCTTTCCTTTATAAAACAGATCATTAACCCATTTAATATCAAGCTGGATTCCACAGAGCTGAGCAACTGCTCTGTAGACTGCCACTGCTGCCGCAGTTGTGATCAGCAGACTGTCATGTATGGTTCCCTGTGGCTTCAGGATCACACTCATGTAAAGACCTGTATCTGCAGGAGAATAGAATTCCCGGCCTCTGCGCCCCCTGCCTGCAGTCTGGCTCCTGGCAATGACAAATGCCCCGTGTCCGGCCTCTCCCATCATAGCTTCTTTCTTGGCAGTCTGGTTCGTAGATTCCAGTTCATCATAAATATCTATCTTAACCTTCGGATCATCCAGAAACAGGCGGATTCCTTCCTGCGACAGACGGTTCGTATCCTTCGCAAGCATATATCCTTTATTCGGTCCTGCTTCTATATGATATCCTTCTTCCCGGAGCGACTTTACTGCCTTCCACACTGCAGCTCTTGTACAGCCAAGTTCACCGGCAATACTCTCACCTGAAAGTATCTCCCCTTTATTCTTCTCCAGCATTTCCAAAAGACTTGATTTTACAGTCATAATTTCCCTTTCTTACTTTCTGTCCCATTATTTTCACGTTATCTCTTCTCTGATCATCTACTGCTAATCATATCATCTGGTATGCTTTTTGTCTAATGTTCTACCGGAAATATCTTATCACATAATTTTCCGGTGTTACTGTTCACTCCGTTCTCAGTAACATTTTCCGTACAGTAATCAATTGTCTGTCAGGATTGCCACAATCCCCGCATATAACACCATAAATCCCATAACTACTGCAACCATGTCAGCAGAATGAAAATCAATATTAAATATCATACCACCTGCAACCATCACTTCCAAGGTAACGATCAGCCCCAGGATCACTGCCATTGTCCTTGAAAATTTATGTCTTTCCTTTCTTCTCATTCTCTGTGTGGTATTTACTGCATTCATCATTTTACTCCTCCTTCATGTCAGACAGATAAAAATCGCCCTTATCCTCTGATCGATTATGCCCGAACATATTTTCCGAACATATATTCTCTTTCTTTTGATATATAATAACATACCCATTTCAAAAATGGAAGAGTTTTTAGAACATTTGTTTGCCGTTTTTTTTATTATAAATTTTTCCGGATTCTGAAACTTAAAATTAAGAAAGAATCCTGCCCGGAGGGCTTTTTTATGTTATAGGAACATTACGGAGTAATTTCCTATAACATAAAAAAGACTGCCGTGCCACTCATCACCTGCCACGACAATCCTCTTATCTGATTTTAATGTTATATTTTTTACATAAACTGAGCAAACACAGATGCACCTACAACTGTCAGCAGACCTGCAACCGCAATCGCAAGACTGCTCATGGCACCTTCTATTTCACCCAGCTCCATTGCCTTTGCAGTACCGATAGCATGGGCAGAGGTTCCAAGTGCCAGGCCCTTAGCGATTGGTTCTTCAATACGCGCAAGTTTGATCACAGTCTCTGCGAGCATATTTCCAAGAACACCGGTAATGATAATAACTGCAACTGTAATCGTTACTATACCACCCAGTTCTTCGGAAACACCCATTCCGATTGCTGTGGTAATAGACTTCGGAAGAAGTGTTACATACTGCTCATGACTCAGGCTGAACAGCTTTGCAAGGATCAGCACACTGACCAGACTGGCAAGCACACCGGAAACAATTCCAATGATTACAGCTTTCAGATTCTTTTTCAGAAGTTCCATCTGCTGATACAGCGGAACTGCCAGGCAGACCGTTGCAGGTGTGAGCAGGTAGCTGATATACTGACCGCTCTGATTATAGGTGTCATAATCAATATGCAGTAAACAAAGCACAGCTATTACTGCAATGATCGCGATCAGAAGCGGATTAAAAATTGCCATCTTAAATTTTCTTTTCAAAAGAAGTCCTGCCTCATATGCGATCAGGCTGATTGCTGCGCCAAAAAACAGGGAATTACTCATAAATTGTGTCATGATCTTTTCTGTCCTTTCTTTCTGTCCATACGAATAACTGCCTGTGTGACACGACCTGTCACAATCATTACCACAACTGTGGTGATCACTGTGATCAGAATGATCGGCACACATACCGGTTTCAGTATGCCCCAGGCTGTCAGTAATCCGACACCTGCCGGAATAAACATAACCGGCATGATCTCTATGAGAAATTCAGCTGCTTCTTTGACCTGTTCCAGCCTGATAATGTGTGTTCCCAGTGCGATCAGCATGATCACCAGTCCGTACACACTTGCAGGTACAGGAAGCGGGATCAGAACATGTAATGCCTCTCCCATTGCGGATATCAGTAAAATAATCCAGAATTGTCTTACGTATTTCATTTTCAGTCTCCTCTAATCCTTACTGAACGGCTACAGGCTTCATCATTCCAGTTACCTGATCTTCGTACTCCTGAGTTTCCTCGAGAGATGCTCGACCGGTTCTCTGGATCTTTGTCACGCCCGGATACTGTCCCGGGAAAGATTCCAGCATGATCCCATCGCCGTATATCTTTACTTTATCCCCATTTTCCAATACATCATCGGAAATTAATTTTCCTTTTTTATTGTAAATGCCCTCTGCCGGTATGTCTGCGCTGAAAATAGTTCCATTGTTCAGATCCACAAAAACTCCGGTCTTCAGAAATTCTCCTGTCTCGATATAGATTGCAGAAATAGCATTTGCTTCCTCTTTCTGCTCTTCCTCCCTGACTATCTGTGCCTGCTTTCCTACCATATTCCAGAAAGCACCTCCCATTACAGCAAAAATGGCGAGCAGAACAATCATACCGATGATAAACTTCCAGTCTCGTTCTTTTTTATTTTTCAAATATTCAACTCCTTTATATTGGTCTAACCAATCTTGGTTCATTACGTTTTTTTATTATAGCGTATTCATCACAAATTGCAAGGTTGTTTCTGCGTAAAAAAAAAGTTTTTACAGAATCCTGATTCTTTTCTGCAAAAACTTTTTCTTCTATATATTATACTGTGGTAAGCAGAACTTCCATCCAGACTTCTTTACGAAAAAGAATAAATACGATATACTTTACATAAATTATAAAGGCTTTATCCAAAGGATTATTGAAGTAGAGACTGTGCTGTTACACACCCCTTGGGTCAAAAGAAATGTGGGAAAGGGCACACCTACCAATAATTCTTCTCTCCCATATATCCGAAAATCGAACGCCATCGAAGTTTAGATGCACATACCAAAGTTCCTGTGTCTCCATCTTCCAGCTCTGTTTTATCTTCGCAGTCGCTCCAGATGATACAATCCTCTTTCAGAATTATATTGGAATCGAGTATTTCGCATGAATAGCGTTCGTCTGCCGGAAATAACTTTAAGTATTTTAATCCCTGAAATTCCATTTCAATCATTGAATCTTCTTCATACTGCCGTTGTATTATTACTCTCAAAATCCTGCGATCGTTTACAGGATACATATCCAGGTTTTCATTAACATATGCTCCGCTCAGATAATGCATCTCTTTGATACAGCTATCATGGAAAAACGACACTCTTTCCATAAATTCCTTCAGCGAATTCTCATCTGTAATCTCATTCCACTTGTGCATATTATCACCACCTTCATTACTGTGTATTTTTTCTTCCCTCCTGACCAATCTACTTTGTCTTCTGTTTACTTTTCAGGAATCATAGCAACCTTTTCCCACTGATAGGTTCCATTGTCGACTGTCATTACTGCCATGGTAATCTCCTGGTCGAAGCGTCTGGGGCCGCAGCTTCCCGGGTTTAGCCATAGACGGTTGTCTATCATTTTTTCGAAGTATTTATGGGTATGTCCGAAGATGACTACCTGTGTGTCTTTTAAATCCCAGTCTACATCTTTTTTATTGTGAGTCATGAAAAATTTTACCCCTTCTATGGTAAAGTGTAAGGTTTTCGCCATTCCCTCTGCCCAATCTTTGTCGTTATTTCCTCGGACTACATAAATAGAACCCATCATACGCAGTGTATCCAGAATTTCCGGTTTGTTTACGTCACCTGCGTGGATAATACAGTCGCAACCCTTTAAAATTCCCAGTATTTCCGGCCTGAGCAGGCCATGGGTATCTGAAATAATCCCTATTTTCTTCATACACTATTTCCTCGCTAATCATTCTCTTATAGGCCGTTTTATAATTTCATCATTCTATGTTTAATTTTCATCAAACAATTCAATCTTTCCATATTCCCCATCATACCCCGGAATTCTCTTCACATTTCCGGTTCTTACATTTTCAATTCCTTCCGCAATCCGTTCTCCTGCACAGGATTTAATATCTTCTGACGGTACATTTCGCAGAATGTCGAATTCTGTCCCCAGTGTCTGAATCATCTGTTCAAAACACCCCTGCACTTTCTTACTTGCAGCGGAATAGCCCATACATGTAGAGATCACTTCCGGCAGAGGTACAAGGCTTTCATATTTCTTACCATCTTTTTTCACAAAACCTTCCGCTCTGTCTGCAAGCTGTTCTACTCTGTGATCTACGCCCATGGTCAGCTTCTTTCCGCAGACAGGGCAGATTCCTCCAAGCCGTTCTGCTTCCACCGGGCTTAATGATACACCGCATTTTCTGTGACCATCGAAATGATATTTCCCCTCTTCAGGAAAAAATTCTACTGTTCCTTCCAGCCCTTCGCCAGTCTGGATTGCCCGATAAAGTCCTTCATAGGAACAGTCAATATCCAACAGATTCGCCTCGCGCCCCAGCTTAGACGGGGAATGTGCATCTGAATTGGATACAAGCTGATAGCGGTCCAGTTTGGAAATTCTCCAGTTCATAGCCGGGTCAGAGGAAAGCCCTGTTTCCAGTGCATGTATATACGGTGCCAGTTCCTCGAAACATTCCTCTACAGAATCAAATCCTGATTTCGCACCTAATACAGAGAAATGCGGTGTCCAGATATGAGCCGGAATCAGAATTCCTTCCGGGCATACATCCAGCATCATTTCCAGAAGATCATGACTGTCCAGACCAAGAATCGGACGACCATCTGAGTGAATATTTCCGATTTTTTCCAGACGCTGTGCCATGGCATCTGCTGCCTCCAGACCGGGAAGCAGGATTACATTGTGTACTTTTCTGGTCTTTCCATTTTTCTTATAAATAGAACTGATTTCCCCGGAGACAACAAAACGTGTTCCTTCTCCCGGGAACTTCCGGCTTTCTTCTTTTACGTATTCATCTCTGAGACGATACAGGCCGTTTCCCTCTGAAACAAGTCTCTCCTTCAGTTCTTCTCTCCATACCGGATGCGTGAAATCACCTGTTCCAATCAGTGAAATTCCTTTCTTTCTCGCCCAGAAATCCAGATTTTCAGGCGTGCCCTCTTTGCTTGTCGCCATGGAAAATCTGGAATGAATGTGCAGATCAGCTATCATTTTCATTAACATTTATCCCCTTAAATTCACATCAAAGTATTTCTTTTCCAGAGTTATAAAATATCAACACCCAAAGATATATTTATAACTTCCATCCGTTTTCTTTCAGCCACAACTTGTACGTCTCATACTCCGGCATTACTTTCCCGACCTCGTCCCAGAATGCCTTCGAATGATTCATTTCCTTCAGATGGCAGAGTTCATGTACCACTACATAATCCAGCACTTCCGGAGGCGCCAGTATCAGTTTCCAGTTAAAGTTCAGATTCTTCTCACTGCTACAGCTTCCCCATCTTGTTTTCTGTTCTCTGATGGTGATATTGCGGTAAGAAACGCCCATGAGTCTGGCAAAATAAGAAACTCTTTTGGTAATCGTTTCTTTTGCTTTTCGTATATAGACATTTCGTTTCGATTCGCTCAGATCTGCGCTCAGCGGCTTCTGTTCCCGGTATTCTTTTGTCCGTTCCAGACATCCCAGAACCCACTCCTGCTTCTGGTTTACAAATCTTTTGATCCTCGGCAGACCTGTACGGAGAGGTGCGCGAACGATTACGTTTCCATCCCTGCGAACCTCCAGAGTCATGGTTTTTCTGGCACTTCTTATGACCTGATATTCAAATTCTCCGCAGGTGAATTTCTCCTGATTCTTCTCTGTTTTATCCATATCCATTTTGTTCACTCTTGTCTTTTCATATGTCCCCACCCACTGTTTATTGCTTTTCGCAATTTTTATTTTTTGTTTCGAATTCTCTCATCCATATATTCCCCCATCTCTGCTGCCAGAATATCCATCTTTTCCTGTGTTTCCGGCAATGCATAAGGAACCCTGTCCATGATCCTTTTCACATAATCATGTTCACGCATGATCTCATAGGTTTCCGGGAAATTGATGTCATAATACTGAGCAATATAGGAAATCCAGTAGTCCACTTTTGAAACTCTGTCTGAAGATAATACAGATTCCTTTGCCATACAGGACTCCCATACCTTTGGTGCGATTACTCCTTCACCAACACCCTTCTCATCCACTCCCAGAAGTGTTTCCATTGACTCTTCCAGCTTTACCCTGCAATTATCCAGCTTGTCTGCATCTCGGATTAACTTTGCATGAAGCAGGGTTCTCTCGTCCGTAATTCCTTCCAGTTTGAAATCACTGTGCTTCTCAATCGCAGTGCAGATCAAACTGTCAAACCTGTCATCCTTCACAAATCTGCGGATCATTTTCTCCGGTCCGAACAGAAGCTGTGCACCATATACTGCATGCTCCATGGTTCCCGGTTCAAAGCTGTCAAATCGTTTAATCTGTTCAAATCTTCCAATATCATGGAGCAATCCGATTACCTTCGCCAGCTGTACATCTTCCTCACCCAGCCCCATACGGCGGGCAATGTCCTCTGCTGCATCAACCACTCCATAAGTATGTACGATCTTCAGATGAATCTTATCATCTGCTCTGTCATATTCATCCAGATATGCTTCAAAAGCAGCTTTCGCTGCATCAAAGTCTCTTGTTAAGTCTAATAATTTATCCATTATTATTATAATCCCTTCTTTATTCCTGTTCGGACTACTTTATATTTTCTCAACCATTATTTTCTGCTTCCATACACCTTTTCTCACAATCATAAGATATACCTGAAACGATATGGAATCACAGTCATAAATGAAAGGTTCTTCTCTGTAGATCAGAGTCTGAACATTCTCTGCTTCCAATTCTTCTTTTCTTCGTTCCGCTTTTTCCATCAGTTCATGCAGATATTCATTCTGTTTCCTGCCAAAATCTCTGTCCGGATAGACCGATGCTGCTTCCCTGATTTTTTCTCCCAGCAGAGTAATCACCGGTAAATGACTGCTCCTGCAAAGCATTCCGGCTATCTTTTTGGCATTTGATATATCCGGATTTTTTTCATAACGCCTGAGCATTTTTCCCAGTTTTTCATCTCCTGCTTCCGTTGCCAGTTCCTGCATAACTGCCAGTGCTTCCGCCGTTACCTCCCATGGGTTGTCCACCGGAACAATATACTTCTCCGGTACTGCCGGATAAAAAAGATAGTTTAACGGCGGGAAATCACGCAGCATTGCCAGCTTTCCTTCATACTCAGTGCAATATTTTTCTCCCAGATACTCATATTTATCACGCAATATGGCAATCTGATACTCCATTACCCTGAGATTTTCATAGCCCTTCACCCAGAAATGTCCCAGCTCTCCATAATTATACAACTGTGTTTCCAACAAAATATCTTCAAAAAATACAGTAAACACATTTCGCCCCTGATGAACCACCAGAATATACTCTACTTCACATAAATCCCTGTCTGCCTTCTCTACAGAGCCCTCAAACTCACCTTCATAATCCCTGACATAATTTCCCGTCATCCTGGCATTTTTCAGAACCAGAAAACTCTCCACTGCATCATTCATCAGATAGATCAGTCGTAATTCTCCACTCTCCGTCTGTCCGGTAAAACCATCTGGAATATCCACAAATTCACACTGTTCCTGCTCCAGAAGCAGATTTAATTTTTCAAAATTGTCTTCCATTATATCTTCCATCCTTAACTCCTGCTGTTTCTGTACAATGTCTTTCGCCGATTCTGTTTAACACACTTGATAAAAGAATCCATTGCATCGTTTCATGGAATTACCGCAATGCAGAAGCAGGATACATTTGCACAATTTTACAGATATGTTTTTATGATATCACTAATCATATTTTCTGCCAAATAGAAAAATTTTTCTATTCAATAAAGAAACTGATTTTACTTCTCTGTAATTGACATCCCAAACATAATATTTTACAATATAACAAAGAACAAAGAAACCAAGCAGTATGTATATTACAGAATAAACAAACATAAAATAGGAAGGAGACATACACGAATGGCAACAGCAACAATCCCATTGAAAGGCAGCACATCCATGGAATCAAAAAAAGTCAGTATTTCATCTAAACGCCAGATTACTATCCCGCAGAAATTTTTTACGCTTCTGGGTTTTAATACGGAAGCAGAATGTATCATGCGTGGAAACGAACTGGTTTTACGCCCCGTTAAAGAAAATACCAGTGGTGAATTTGCCGAACAGATTCTTGCCGATCTGATCAGACAGGGATATAGCGGTGAAGAATTACTTGAGAAATTTAAACAGACACAGCGAAAAATCCGTCCGGCAGTTGAAGCAATGCTTGCCGAAGCAGACCGGGTCGCAGAATCTAAATCAGGAGGATACTCCTTAGAGGATGTTTTCGGAACGGAGGATGAAAAATGACACAGGTACAGATCCTTCCACCTGCAGCAAAATTTCTGAAAAAACTTAAAGATAAAAAGCTGAAATCTCTGTACAAAGAAGCTATTGAAATGATATGTGAAGATTATTCCATCGGCGAAGAAAAGACAGGTGATCTGGCAGGAATGTACGGTTATGACATTTATTATAATAAAACTAATTATGAACTGACATATCGGGTGAGACAGCTTGATGATTTGATAATCATCGTTATCATGGCCGGAACCAGAGAAAATTTTTACGAGGAGTTAAAACGTTATATACGCACTATATAACAGTACATATTTGTATCACAAGATAATCCCCCGGAAGTTAATCAGTACTTCCAGGGGATTATTCTATTGACAAAATTTATTCCTGCGCTCCCGTATCAGATGTCTGATATCTTTCCCATACCTCATTGACATTCTGAATATAGCATTTTACAATAGACCAAAGAAACCAATCAGTATACATGATAAAAATCACTGAACAGAAAGGAGTCATTTCCATGGGACGATTTGTAAATTCCGGAAACAGTGCTTTTCAGGTTGCGCTGAATTCAGAAATCTATGTAGATAAAACCGGTTTGCTGGCATATACAAATAAGGTTATGGACACCACTGCAAAATTCATATGCAACAGTCGCCCCCGTAGGTTCGGGAAATCCATCACTGCCGATATGCTCACCGCATATTACTGTAAAGGCTGTAGTTCCGAAGAAATGTTCTCATCTCTGGAAATCGGTCAGGCACCTGGTTTCACGAAATATCTGAATCAATATGATGTGATCCATCTGGATATTCAATGGTGTATGGAACCAGCCGGCGGTCCGGAGAATGTAGTTTCCTACATCACTGAAAAAACGATTCTGGAATTAAGAAATTATTACCCTGAAATTCTGCCTGACTCCATAAGCTCTCTGCCTGAGGCTCTGTCCTGCATTAACACTGCCACTGGTCAAAAGTTCGTAGTAATTATTGATGAATGGGATGTTTTAATCCGAGATGCCTCTACCGACCTGATAGTCCAAGAGGAATACATCAACTTTCTCCGCGGTATGTTCAAAGGTTCTGAACCTACCAAATATATTCAACTGGCTTACCTCACCGGGATTCTTCCAATCAAAAAAATCAAAACACAGTCAGCTCTGAACAATTTTGCGGAGTTTACAATGACTGACGCCAGGATCTTTTCCAGATATATTGGCTTTACGGAGGAAGAAGTACGAATGCTCTGCGAAAAATACCACCGGGATTTCTCCAAAACCAAGCACTGGTATGACGGTTATCTGCTGGAGCAATATCAGGTATACAATCCTAAAGCAGTAGTAGAATTAATGATCTGGAATAAATTCCAAAGCTACTGGTCGGATACCGGAACCTACGAAGCAATTGTGCCTCTGATCAATATGGATTTTGACGGACTCAAAACTGCCATTATAGAAATGTTGTCCGGTAATTCCGTAGAAATCGATCCTACGACTTTCCAGAATGATATGGTGAACTTTACCTGCAGAGATGATATTCTTACCTGCCTGATCCATCTGGGATATCTGGGTTATGATCAGGACACTCATTCTGCATTTGTTCCAAACGAAGAAATCCGTCAGGAACTTGCCAAAGCTGTTAAACGAAAGAAATGGAATGAATTTCTGACATTCCAGCAGGAATCCTCAGAGTTGCTGGATGCCACTCTGGACATGGACGCAGACACTGTGGCCAGATCCATTGAAAAAATACACAATGAATACGCTTCAGCTATTCAGTACAACAACGAAAACTCCCTCAGCAGCATTCTGTCCATCGGTTATCTCAGCACTATGCGGTATTATTTTAAACCTATACGTGAATTTCCTGCAGGCAGAGGTTTTGCAGATTTTGTCTACCTCCCAAAACCAGAATATTCCAGAGATTACCCTGCACTTGTTGTTGAGTTAAAATGGAATCAAAATGCCCAGACCGCAATCCGGCAGATAAAAAACAGGCAGTACCCTGAGGCTATTACAAATTATACTGACAATATTTTACTTGTTGGAATTTCTTATGATAAAAAACAGAAAACACATAATTGTGTAATCGAAAAATACTCTGAGAAATAATAAAGGGGCTGATTGTCCTTTACGAAGAACATCTTACCGATTATCTATACGAGAAAAGAAATGCAGGAATGGGAAGCTCTTGTAAGCTAACCCATTCCCACTCTCTGTCTATTCCTTCGTCATTTGTATTATTACCAGAAGTTTCCTGATACTTCCAATCACTTTATATATGTCCATAATGATTTTCAGACAGTCATTCTTATAATATTTTTCTTCTCCCATGGAAACAATACCGCTTTCACATATATTCTATACTCAGCGCTTGAAAGTACCAGGAATTAATAATTTTTTCACGTACAAAATCTTTAAAATCGCTTCTTTGTTTCCATATCCTGATTGTATCACACAGACTCCCGAAATCGCATACATTCACACAAACAACTATATTTCACTACATATTTAACCAATTTTTTCCAATCTTCCTCACAGACAAATTGCATCCCGTTATTTTTTATAGTATGATTATTGGAAATACAGTTCATTTTATCCATCTGGCATATCCGACAGATATTGTCACTGACATAAGAAACTACAACCACTTTAATCCAAAGGAGCTTAATCCAATTTTGAAACTTGCAATCTGCGAAGACAACCCTTCACATTATGAAATAATACATACTATTCTGCAAAAGTATCCTCCGGGAGCTTTTGAAATAACACATTTTATATCCGGTGATGAATTTCTCCGGGCTGTTGCTGAAAATGGATGCCCTTATCCCATTGTACTGACGGATATTGATCTTGGTTCTGACACTGTAAATGGCATCTCACTTGCAGAAAAGATCAACCATATCAATCCGGACACTCAGATTATTTTTATCAGCCAGTATCTGCAATATGCTACCGCAGTATATGAGACAGAACACACCTACTTTATCCATAAACAGCAGATGGAAAAGTATCTTCCTCTGGCTCTGAGAGCAGCGTGCCAGAAGCTCGAGAAACTGCATACACGATATCTGTATTTCTCCGGAAATTCACGCAATTATCAGGTGCTCTGCTCCGATATTCTTTATCTGGAACGAAATCTGAGGCAGACCACGATCTATACCAGAACAGGAACATATACAACAAAAGAAAGACTGACAGCTCTTACAGAAAGAATGAAACCAGATTTCTGTCTCTGCCATAACAGCTTTGCCGTCAATCTCCATGCTGTACGTACTTACAGTCATAAGGGCATTATACTTTCTGATAACACAGAGATCCCTGTCAGCAGATCTTATTACCAGCAGTTTAAGGATTCATTTGCTTTCATGATGCTTGCCGGTCACAGGGAGGTACAGTAAATGGGCAGTCATATGATCAATCTATTTTTGTGTATTCTATCCAGCCTTTATCTGTGTTTTGGACTGCTTTACTTTTGCTGCAGAATCCTGCTCTGCAAACGCAAGATCTCACTTCCACTGTTTTTGTGTCTGTCAGTATTTATGGCATTGTTATTTTGGTTCAAGCGTGAATCACAGCATAATGGAATAACAATCGTATTTCAGCTTACAACATTTCTTGTAACACTTTTTTTATTCCAGGCATCTTTTATGAAAAAATTAGCTGTTTATTTTATTTTCCAGCTGCTGGTAATCTGTCCGGAAATTTTATGTACCAGTGTTTTCATTGCACTTCATAATCTTTTTATACCGACCAATACCTATACTCCGCACAACCTGATATCCAGTTGTTCACCTGCAGAATATTTCGTTATCGAACTCTCCAACATCCTGCTTGGCCTGTTTCTTCTCTGGAAAATATCAGAAATCCTGCGACAGTGTATAGATTATTTGAAAATACTCACCTTTTTACAACTGTTACTGCCACTGGTCGCTCCGGTTTTTCTCAATGTTATAATTTCCCTTCAGAAAAAGCCCGAAGCAGTTCTGGCTCTGAGCATCATTTACTGGATCATATGCATCGGCAGTTATCTGTTGTTTCTGCGTGCAGTCCATTCTTTAGCCCAACAGCACAGGGAATATTTACAGAAAAAAATGGAAATTGAGCTGATGAAAAAGCAGATAAATGATTCCGTTCAGTTAAGTAATGAATATGCCAGTCTCCGGAAATGGAATCATGATATTGAGAATCACATCATGTCTGTCATGTATCTGATGGATATGAAAAAATATGAGGAAGCCGGAACATATACCGCTTCTGTTCTGTCCAGACTTAATTGCAGACCAAAAGAAAAACAACCAGAGGAGGATTGCAGTCATGAGAAAGAACATTAAATTGATTCCTTTATTTCTCTTCCTCTTTGTATTCCAGCTACTATATTTTCTGTCTACAATTTATACAGAAAAAATTGATCATATGTTTCTGATCCTGGCAGTATTTATGGTCCTTATCTGTATCCTTTTATACTGCGTTCTTTCTGATGTGTTAAAGAAATCCAATACTGAAATGGAACTGACTTTTCTCCAAAAACAGAAACAGTTAAAACAGGAACAGGATTACAGTCTTCAGATCCGCAGACAGGATACTCGGGATTTTCAGACCAAAACTGTACAGGAACTTCAGGATTTCCAGATACTTCTGGAACAGGGAAAATATGAACAGGCTGATACTGCAATCAGAAATCTGAATCAGACTTTTCAGAAAAAGCGTTTTCATCCTTACTGTCAAAATAACCTGTTACAGGCAATCCTGGAAGGAAAACGGCTTCGTGCAGAACAGGAACATATCCATATATCCTACGAGATCCTTTTACCGGAAAAGATTTCCATTAATACGACTGACCTGAGCAGTATATTTTTTAATCTTCTGGACAACGCTATCGAAGCTTGTAGCGCTTCCGGCAATCCTGATCCTGCAATCCGGCTGTCTGCAAACATTTCCAACGGATTTCTGACTGTGTATATGCACAATACCAAGAACCCGATGCAGACTTTTACACATAAGACTACGAAATCAGAACCGGGAGCTCATGGATATGGGCTTTCTATTATTGAAGATATCTGCCAGAAGTATAATGGCTCCTATCAGTGGATCGACCATAATAATACTTTTGATTCCATTGTCTTACTACAGATAAAAAATCTCTGAAAAAAGGAGGCGCTTTCCATGCCAGTTACTCCCACAATCGAAGTAGATGATACCCTGAAAGAACGAAGCTCTCACGGCTCCTTTGAGCTTCCCATAGAAACATATACAGACAACTGCGAAATCTTCCATTCTCTCTACAACCACTGGCATGACGAGATGGAACTGATCTATATTGAATCCGGCAGTGGACTGGTCCGTCTGAATAAAGAGATCCTCCGCGTCAAGACCGGTGACCTGATCATTGTGAACCGTGGAGTTCTCCATGGCATAAAAACAGATCTGAAGAATATCCTTTATTTCCGTAGTATTGTTTTTGACCTGAACTTCCTGTCAGGCCCGGCGGGAGATTTATGTCAGGAACGTGTCATTTCCTTACTGATGGATAATCAGGCGGAATTTACCCATATTATTTCCAGATCTGATGAGAATTACGGAAATATCTGCCAGCTTTTTGACAGGATACATGCCTGCCATAAAGAAAAAAAGCCATATTATTTCGTAAAATTAAAGGCTCTGTTCTTCAGCTTTTTCTACGAAATGCTCATGGGAAATTACATCACTCCCGCAGATAAGGAAGAGAACAAAAGTCTTGCTTCTATTAAAAAGATCCTGGACTACATCAACCTCAATTATTCACAGCCGCTGACCGCAGCAGAGCTCACTGCTCTCTCTAATTACAGCGAATACTACTTTATGAAACTGTTTAAGCAATATACCGGTAAGACTCTGATTGCCTATATCAATGACCTGCGCATTGAGAAAGCAAAGCCTATGCTTCTGCACTCCGACTCCTCTGTCACAGAGATCGCACTGGAAGTAGGTTTCAACAACACCAGCTATTTCATCAAGAAGTTCCAGCAGGCAACCGGAATGTCTCCTCATAAGTTTCGCAGAAACCTGTCATAAAATCGCAATTTTGTTGTATTTTTTTAAATAGACTGCTGATATAGTTATAGATGTCAGCAAGAGAACTTCTCTTCCTGATATAAATCAAAAACAATACACTATTCAAAACTAAAAAATAAGCAATCTAACTCATAAAAAAACACATATTCATTTCAGAAAGGGAGATTACGATGGAAAATTTAGAAAAGCTCATCTACGACCTGTATAAGAAAAACACACGCCAGTGCACAAACGAAGAAATTTACAACGCATTATTGATTTATACCAAAAACCAGCTCTTCGAAAAAGGCTATCAGGATGGAAAGAAGAAAATCTATTACATTTCCGCAGAGTTCCTGATCGGTAAATTATTATCCAACAACCTGATCAATCTGGGAATCTATGATGATGTTGCTGCATTCTTAAAAGAGAATGGAAAAGCCATCGCTGACATCGAAGAAGTTGAACCGGAACCATCTCTTGGAAACGGTGGTCTTGGACGTCTGGCAGCATGCTTCCTGGATTCCATCGCAACTCTCGGTCTTCCGGGCGAAGGTATTGGTCTGAATTATCATCTGGGTCTTTTCAAACAGCTCTTTGAGAACAGACTTCAGAAGGAAACTCCGAACCCATGGATTGAAGAACACAGCTGGCTCACACCTGCAGGTGTTTCCTATACTGTACCGTTCCGCGGATTCTCACTGAAATCTTCCCTGTACGATATCGACGTTGCAGGCTACAATAACAAATCCATTCATCTGCACTTATTTGACATTGATCTGGCAGATGAATCCATGGTTCACGATGGAATTTCCTTTAACAAAAAGGACATCCTTCACAACCTGACACTGTTCCTGTATCCGGATGACAGCGATGATGACGGACGTAAACTCCGTATCTTCCAGCAGTATTTCATGGTATCCAATGCCGCTCAGTTCATCCTGGACGAAGCAACAAAGAAAGGCTGCAACCTGCATGACCTTGCAGACTACGCAGTGATCCAGATCAACGATACTCACCCAAGTATGGTCATTCCTGAACTGATCCGTCTCCTGACAGAGCGTGGAATTGACTTTGATGAGGCTGCTGAGATTGTATCCAAAGTATGCGCTTACACAAACCATACTATCCTTGCAGAGGCTCTGGAAAAATGGCCAATGGACTACCTTCTTGATGTAGTTCCTCACCTTGTACCAATCATCGAAAAGCTGGATGAAAAGATCAAAGCAAAATATCCTCAGGAAAATGTAGCCATCATCGACAAGAACAACCTGGTTCACATGGCACATATGGATATCCACTATGGATTCTCCATCAACGGTGTTGCTGCCCTGCATACAGAAATCCTGAAAACAAGCGAGCTGAAAGCTTTCTATGATATTTATCCGGAGAAATTCAACAACAAAACTAACGGTATCACATTCCGCCGCTGGTTAATGCACTGCAATCATCCGCTAACAGACTATATTACCTCTCTGATCGGTGATGAGTTTAAAACAAATGCAACTGCTCTGGAAAATCTCCTGAAATATAAGGATGATGAGGCAGTTCTGAACAAGCTTCTTGAGATCAAAACAGAAGCTAAGAAAACCTGTAAAGAATTTATCCTCTCTAACACAGGTGTTGAAATTGATGAGAACAGCATTTATGATATCCAGATCAAACGTCTCCATGAGTACAAACGTCAGCAGTTAAACGCTCTGTACATCATCAGCAAATATCTGGAGATTAAGGGTGGAAAGAAACCAGCTCAGCCTGTAACCTTTATCTTCGGTGCAAAAGCAGCTCCTGCTTATGTGATTGCAAAGGATATCATTCATCTTCTGCTCACACTCCAGGATCTCATCAAAGATGATCCGGAAGTTGCACCATACATGAAGCTTGTTATGGTTGAGAACTACAATGTATCCGCAGCCGAAAAATTATTCCCTGCATGCGATATTTCTGAGCAGATCTCCCTGGCTTCCAAAGAAGCAAGTGGTACAGGTAACATGAAGTTCATGCTGAACGGTGCCGTTACTCTGGGAACTATGGATGGCGCTAATGTTGAGATCAGCGAACTGGTTGGTGAAGATAACATCTATATCTTCGGTGAATCCAGTGAGAAAGTTATCGAACATTACGAGAAAGCTGACTACTGCTCCAGAGATATTTATGAAAATGACAAACGCATCAAGGAATGTGTTGACTTCATTGTAAGTGAAAAGATGCTGGCACTTGGCCACAAAGAAAATCTCGAAAGACTGCACCACGAACTGGTAAGCAAAGACTGGTTTATGACACTGCTTGACTTCAACGATTATGTTGAGAAGAAAGATCAGGCACTGGCTGATTACGCAGACAGAAAAACATGGGCAAAGAAGATGCTGGTTAATATTGCAAAAGCCGGATTCTTCTCTTCTGACAGAACTATCGAACAGTACAACAACGATATCTGGCACCTGACACCGGCAAAATAATCCAATAAAATTTGTGATCATATAAATTCTGTAAAAAACAAACAGCAGGCATTGTATATTCGATGGAATATACAGATGTCTGCTGTTTTATGTTTATCAGATCATAAAATCATAAAAATCTCCCACTGTATTAATTCAAATCAGACTATAACTACGGCAACCGAATCCGAGCAAAATATACCGCTTTATATATCCTTGTAATAAGCAGGAGAGATAACATCCGCCTCCTTACAGGAACATCCGTTCTCGTAACTGTCGCAGCAGTCACAGTTTGAACAGTACATATGAGTATCCGGGATATAAAACAAGCCTCCATAGAGCGGTGAAGTACGGAGTTCTTTTGACTCTTTCTTGCTGTTGGCAAAATGGATTCCATTAGAGATCAGCATATTTTCAGGTTCATACTGAGAGAAATCAAAATAATGTCCCTGTGTTCCATGATGGGGCACCTTGATACACCAGTAATGTTCGTATAATGGCAATTTTCCATCATAGTTCTCTGCGATCATTTTCAGATGCTCAGGCTGTGCATCCCCGGTAAACAAAAGATTTAATTCTCCGTCTCTGGCATTCTGGAACACAATACTGATCTTATGTTTGAACTGCCGCAGATTTATCTGATTCTCATTCAGCCATGCCAGCAGTTTCTTAAAATCAGGAAGTGCTTTGATTCTGCGAAATTCACGCTCATACACATATGCCCGGATAATTTTCTGACGGACCTCCGGCTGTTCTGTCAGCTCAGATGCTGTTAAATCTGTTTCTTTTTCCACAGTTTCCGCCGGTTTATTGCCTTCAGCAGTCATAGACCATACGATCAGTCTCAGTTTCTCTGCAAATTCAAGCAGAACATCCATTACTTCTTTAAATTTCCCATCTTCGCAGATTCTGTTATAGACTTCGTCCGTCTCCTTCCGGATTACATCTGTATCCGGCCAGAGTGCCTGATATTTGTTTTCAAACAGTTTTCCCCTGCTTAACAGTTCCACGTTCTGTTTGTTCTCCAGAAGTGCATCCACCAGTGCAAACAGGCTGACCTGACGGCTTGGCAATCCGGATTCTTTTAACAAATCTGCCAGAAGCAGCAGCACCAGTGTTCTGCTCATTTCTTTTTTTGAAAAAACATCGGGAAGATAAATTTTCCCAAAGTCAACAGAAATATCTTTTTTCTTCATCATATAAAGAAGCCCTGACAGATGATCCATATGAAAATGTGTCAGAAGCAGATTTTTACTCTTGATCGTAGACAGATCTGAGATGATCACATCAAATATTTCTCTTCTGGGGCGCCCCTCTATCCTGCTGTTATTTGTTCCGAAATCTACCAGCAGACTCTTCTTTCTGTCCCGGAGACAGAAGCAGTCTCCGAAACCTACATTATACATTCGTACCTTCATTCTTTTCCCTCTTGTTTACAATGGTTAGTTTTATTTTAATATAGGGAAATTGGAAATGCAAGAGGGTGTTGTTTGTGTTATTATAGTGTCGTATGATTACTGGTTACTGTTCACATATCACTATTCCGCGAGGTGTTTTAGCATAAATATGCCAAAATCCCGAGACATACAAGCCAAAATCCCATTGCCGCAGGCAATCTGGAATGAATTTTGGCTGCGTTACTGAGAACAGAGTAAACAGTAACTCATCTGAAATAAAAGAACGTGTTTGAAAAATGTTTTTCGCAAGATGTGTGTCATAATTTGTGAGAATGATTTTTCAAATACACCTGAGGAAAAACAAATATAAAATATCAGCAGAATGGAGATAGAACACTTATGACAAAACAGGAACTGGCTCTCGAGGTCATTGAACGGTTAAAAAAGGAATATCCTGATGCAGACTGCACTCTGGATTATGATAATGCATGGAAATTACTGGTAAGTGTGCGTCTGGCTGCACAGTGTACAGATGCAAGAGTAAATGTAGTTGTACAGGATCTGTATGCAAAGTTTCCTACTGTAGAAGCTCTTGCAAATGCAGATGTTGCAGATATCGAAGCAATCGTACGTCCCTGTGGTCTGGGTAAGAGTAAAGCAAGAGATATCAGTGCCTGCATGAAAATCCTCCACGAACAGTATCATGACAATGTTCCCGGGGATTTTGATGCTCTGCTGAAGCTTCCCGGAGTTGGAAGAAAGAGTGCCAATCTGATTATGGGAGATGTATTCGGCAAACCGGCGATCGTGACAGATACCCATTGCATCCGTCTCTCCAACCGCATCGGTCTGGTCGATAATATGAAAGAACCTAAGAAAGTAGAAATGGCTTTATGGAAGATCATTCCGCCCGAAGAAGGCAATGATCTCTGTCACCGCCTGGTCAATCATGGCCGCGATGTCTGTACAGCACGCACTAAACCTTACTGTGACAGGTGCTGTCTGAATGATATCTGTGAAAAAAATGGTGTAGACAGCCGGGAATAATTATTTTATACACATATAACCAAAATAATCCATACCATTATACACATTATCCCAAAGAAAATCCCCATCTCTGTGTTTCTTTAACCAGAGCGTGTCTGAAAAAGGCTTTCTGCAAGATGTGCGTCACAATTTGTGGGATATTTTGCCCGGATGAGGGCGCCGTAGTGGGCTACGGCAACTGAATTCGGGTGAAATATCCCGCAAAGTGGGGCGTGCAGATTGCGGGAATGATTTTTCAGACACACTCTAGCTCAGCAGATGAGGACTTTCTTATTTGTCTAAATGTGCTCCTCAAGGCTTGCGAAGAAAAGTTCATAGAAATCGTCTTCCCCTGCAAGCTTCGGAGAGTTTTCACCTCCACCGTTTGTACTTCTTCGCATGGTAGCATAAAATTCTTCTCCGGCTGTGATCAGATCCATCTCATAAATCTGATATCCCAGTTCCCGACACTTCGCGCAGAAAGCGGCAAGCGGCTGTTCCGCCTTTCTGGTATCCATCAGTTCCTGCCAGATGTTACGGTCTTTCAGTGCTTTTTCTCTTAATTCGTCTAACATTGCCCCGACTTCCATAATAACATTCCTCCTCTTATATACTTTTTAGTCAAGCAGATATTTGCAATCCGCTTCGCTACGCAGCTCTACACCGAATAACTGCTCCGCAGTTTATCAGAAGGAGCTTACACTCCTCCTGATACAAGTAAGACTCTCTTGAAAATCAACTTTGCCATTTTCATGCAGAATCCCTGACTGAACAGTTACTTCATCAGTTCATAATAAAATATATACTGCTGCATCACGCCCCGACAACCCTTATAACGTCTGTTTGGAAATCCCCGTTTATAATGGGCATCCAATGCCTGGCGAATGTGAGTATCTACAGGAAATGCATCCAGCTGATGCAGTCCGAAAAGACAGATACAGTCAGCTACTTTCTCACCAACTCCGTACAGTCCCAGAAGTTCTTTTCGTGCAGCTTTATAAGTCATATCATGCAGACTGTCAAGTGAAATGTCTCCGAAACAGACTTTTCTGGCTGTATCCAGAACATATTTTGCTCTGTATCCCAGATTGCACTCCCGAAGCTGTTCTTCCGTTGCCAAAGCCAGTGCCTGTGCAGTCGGAAACGCATAATATTCTGCGCCTGTACTGCTTATTTTTCTTACTCCAAATTCCCGGCTGATATTTTCAATACACTTCTTTATTCTTGTAATATTATTCTGCTGAGAGATCAGGAATGAAATAATCATCTCCCACAGGTCCTGCTGCAGAATGCGGATTCCGCTTCCCATCTCTCCTGCTGCTGTCAGATATTTATCCCTTGGATTGATCATGTTTATATATTCACTGTAATCACAATCCAGATCAAAATACCGGATCCAGAAGAAAATGAAATCTTCTTCCGGACAAAAGAAATTGACAATTCCTCTCTCCTGAGTCAGTTCCAGATATTTATCTCCCGCAATCACCCGGTAACGGTCATCACCGATCTGATCCATCCGAAAGCACTGCCCGGATCTGCAGATCTGCCCCAGGTCAAAATTATCCATTTCTATTGTCAGCATACTATATAACCCCTTATCCTTCTGTTACCAATGTTACTGTTCACTCCGTTCTCAGTAACGTTACTAATAACTCTTTTTTTTCTTGATGAATATATGAATGTATTATATACTATTCTAAGTATAAACGTAAAGCAGAAAGGGGTTCTTACCAATGAAATTTATATATCCTGCGGTTTTCCGCAAAAATGAAGAAGGCAGATATAAAGCATTTTTTCCGGATCTTGCCTGTTGTGAAGCTGAAGGCGACACTCTCGACGATGCGATCGATAATGCAAACGAGGCTGCTTATAACTGGATTTATGCAGAAGTAATGGAAGATGAAATGGATCTCCCTGCAATTTCCGATGAATCCGATCTGGATCTGCTGGAGGGAGATATTGTAAGAAATATTCAGGTCAACATCCGTATGTATGACGGATGGGATGAGTAACCACTACCCGCAACGACAAATTACAGAAATTCAGCTCCGTTATGTTACAATAAAACAAACATTAACGGAGCTTTTTTATCATTTAAATCTGCTCAGACGCACTTCGGTGTACTATCTGCAAAACGATTTTTTTCTCTCGTTTTGCACTTCAAAAAAGGAGGTTTTACTATGAACGCAAAAAAGTTCAAAAAGTTCTTTGTGAGTATTGCACTCAGTGCTGTTCTCACGTTATCGTCCGCTTCCTCTGTATTCGCAGCCACAGCACAGCTGGCACCCGCTGAACAATCTGTGGAACTGGCTCAAAGTGACGATTCTGACACCCCTGCCATTGAATCATCCGATGCACAGAATGCCTGCGCTTCTCTTACCGCCCAGCCAGGGATCAGACAGACAGCAGCTTCCGAGAATTCTGTAACTATTCAGTGGAACCCTGTTACCAATGCTTCCAAATATGCTGTCAATATCAGCCCTTTAAGTTCCTCTTCCTATCGTTTTCTCGGCTATATTGGCAATACCCACAACAAAGCTAAGATCAATAAGCTAAAAGCAGGAACTGCTTACGTTATTAAAATCACAGCACTGAATTCATCCGGCATTGCGATTTCTTCCCGTACTGTGGGATGTACCACGCTTTATTCAAAGGTAAAGATTAAATCTTCCTATGCATCAACCGGCAGATATACCTTCAATATGCAGACTGTAAACCCTTCAAACTCCATTACAGGTTATAAGGTTGTATACCAGAGTTCTGCAGCCCACAAACTTATAACTAAATATTTTAATACCAGATATTCCTTTACCATTCCAATATCCGGCAATACATTTTATCAGGTGAAGATTTACCCTTACCTGGTTCTGGGAAATAAACGGTATGTAAGTTCAACCTCTACGGACAGATATATTTCCAATGTCATCACTCTTCAGAAAGCAGGCAACACAAACAGCTCCATGAGCGTAAAATGGAACAGAACTGCCGGTGCAGACAATTACAGTATTTACATAAAATATCCGGGAAGCAGTTCTTTCAAAAAAGTAAAAACAACAACTTCCAATTTCTTTACACTCACCGGAATGAAAAAGAATACCAAGTACGGCATTAAGGTAATTGCCAATAAAAAAGTGAAAAACAAAGTATGGCATTCTGATTCCAAAGCCTATAATATGTCCTTAGTCTGACCATAGTTATCCATAGCAATTGCATAAATCCGGCTACGTTATCAATGACGTAGCCAAAATTTTATATTGACTTTCCCATATCTAAGTGATACACTGATTATAATTGAGACAAGGGGTGCTTGTGTAAACAGGCTGAGAGTAAGCTGTATCGCTTTAACCCATTACCTGATTTGGATAATGCCAACGTAGGGAAAGTTATAGTTCTTCCACACTGCAATATGCTTGTTGGCATGTTGCAGTTTTCCTTTTACTCTGAACGGACATATCATATTATCTCCCCCCCTGTTTTAATTGCGGACAAATAGTCAGGCAAATGATTTCATACGCTTGAAAGGCAATAAAATATTGCCACGACAGACCGGGGGCACCACTCTCTGTCACACCAGTAGTTTACTTAAAAACTTACGAATATGCGCAGGTGCAAGTCCCTGCTGTATGCAGGAGACGCAGTTCATTTAATATTGCTGTTTATCTATTACTATGTGCAGCAATTAAGAGCCCACAGTGCAGGGCAAGGAGGAAAAAATGACACAGTATACAACGCAGATGGACGCGGCACGTCAGGGAATCATCACACCACAGATGGAAATCGTAGCAGAAAAAGAACACTTTGACGTGGAAGAATTAAGAGAACTGATTGCAAAAGGACAGGTAATTATTCCCTGCAACAAAAATCACAAGAGCATCAGTCCGAGCGGTGTCGGTGCAAAGCTGACCACCAAGATCAATGTAAATTTAGGTGTTTCCAGAGACTGGAAAGACGTTGATATGGAATATGAAAAGGTACATTCAGCAGTAGAAATGGGTGCAGAAGCCATCATGGATCTCAGCTCCTACGGAGATACCAGAAGCTTCCGCCGCAAACTTACATCCGAATGTCCGGCAATGATCGGTACTGTTCCGATCTACGACGCAGTAGTATATTATCACAAAGCACTTGGCAAGATTACTTCTGAAGAGTGGATTGATATCGTACGTATGCATGCAGAAGACGGCGTGGATTTTATGACTATCCACTGCGGTATGAATCGTGCAACCGCAGCACGTTTCAAACAGAATAAACGTCTCATGAACATTGTTTCCAGAGGTGGTTCTATTATGTTCGCATGGATGGAAATGACAGGAAAAGAGAACCCGTTCTATGAGCATTTTGATGAAATTCTTGATATCTGCAGAGAGTATGATATCACTTTAAGTCTGGGAGATGCATGTCGTCCCGGATGTATTGCAGATGCAACTGATACTGCACAGATTGAAGAGCTGATCACTCTCGGTGAGCTTACCAAACGTGCATGGGAAAAGGATGTTCAGGTTATGATCGAGGGACCTGGCCACATGCCGCTGAACCAGATCGCAGCTAATATGGAAATCCAGAAAACTCTTTGCCATGGCGCTCCTTTCTATGTACTTGGACCGCTTGTAACAGATGTTGCTCCCGGATATGACCACATTACTTCCGCAATCGGCGGTGCGATTGCTGCTTATTCAGGTGCTGCTTTCCTCTGCTATGTAACACCTGCAGAACATCTTCGTCTGCCAAATGCAGCTGATGTAAAAGAGGGAATTATCGCTGCCAAAATTGCTGCTCATGCTGCTGATATTGCCAAAGGAGTTCCCGGTGCCGCAGAATGGGATTATAAGATGAGCGAAGCGAGAAAACGTCTTGACTGGGAAGAAATGTTCAAACTCAGCATGGATCCTGAGAAAGCAAGACGCTACCGCGCAGAGGCCAAACCTGAGAAAGAAGACACCTGCAGTATGTGCGGAAACTTCTGTGCCGTAAAGAATACAAACCGTATTCTGGATGGTGAAATTGTTACTATTTTTGATGAATGATGCTTTTATAAAAGCCGTATTTCAACATGTTTGATTGTTGAAATACGGCTTTTTATTTACTATATCTTCATCATATCTGACATAATACATCCACCGGCTGAACCATGTTCCATAATCTCATTTAACTGTCCTGTTCCCGGATGTATCCCTCCTATGGCATATACAGGAATCTTTACTGCTTTACAGACATTCTCCAGAAATTCCAGTCCTCTGGGTGGAAGTCCTTTTTTACAGTCAGTTGTATAAATATGTCCTGCCGTAAGATAATCAGCTCCCAGACTTTCTGCTTTCAATGCATCTTCTACGGAGTGGACCGAACTTCCGATCTGCCGGAAACCTCCAAGCTTTCCCTCATATTTTTCCAACAGAAATATTGGCAGATGAATGTATGGATGATGCAGTTTTTCTGCTACGTTTACATAGGTATGTAATATGCAGGGAACCTGATATCTCTTACAGATTTCCAGTATCTGCTCTGCCAGACGAGAATATTCTTCCTCCGGCAGATCCTTTTCCCTCAGAATAACCGCCTTCGGATGAAGGCTGCATACACGCTCGATCTGTTCTGCAAAGGGACGTTGACACAGGGAGCGGTTGGTCACTGCAATTACATTTTCATAAGGATTTTTCTGCATTTTAGAGGTACACATAATCATTCATAACCGGCTGAAGATCATGATCCAAAAGTGCCTTATAGACTTCATCTACAGACCTTCCGTCTGAAATCTCAAACTGGTCATCTCCTTTATCTTCGATATCCTCCACATGACTTCCGATTCCTGTGCTGACTCCTGCTGAAATCTTTGTCGCAGCAATTCCAACCAGGTTATCGCGGACACGCTCACACTCTCTGGTAGATACCGTAATGCTTGCAAATGGCATGAACAAACGATAGGCGCAGACCACCTGAAGCAGCTGTGGTTCATGTACATCCATAGGATTAATACGGTCATTGTTGATGATCGGCCGAAGTCTCGGACAGGAAAATGCAATCTCTGCATGAGGATATTTTCTCTGCAAAAGATATGCATGATATCCGGTGGCAAAAGCATCCTTACGGAAATTATCCAGTCCCAGAAGTGCAGCAAATCCTACCCCTCGCATACCACCCTTTAAAGCACGTTCCTGTGCGTTCAGACGATAAGGAAATATACGCTTGTGCCCTGCAAGATGCAGAGTTTCATACTTATCTGAATTATAAGTCTCCTGGAATACCGTTACATAATCAGCTCCGCATTCATGGAGATGTGCATACTCATCTGAATTCATAGGATAAACTTCAAGTCCGATTACTTTGAAATATTTCCGGGCAATCTTACATGCTTCTCCGATATATTTTACATCAGATTTTGCTCTGCTCTCTCCTGTAAGAATCAGGATTTCCTGCAGTCCTGTCTTTGCGATAGCAGCCATTTCCTTATCAATCTCTTCTGCATTCAGCTTTGCTCTGCGGATCTTATTATGGCAGTTAAATCCGCAGTAAATACAGTAATTCTCACAATAATTTGCAATATAAATAGGGGTAAACATATACACACTGTTCCCAAAATGTTTCCTGGTTTCTTTCTGCGCAGCCTGTGCGATTTCCTCCAGAAGAGGCAATGCAGCCGGAGACAGCAGTGCCTGAAAATCCTCTGGTGTACGGTTATCATGAGCAAGTGCCCTGCGTACATCTGCCTCTGTATATTTATCATAATCGTAAGCATTCATGGCAGAAATAACCTGATCCATCACGTCTGATTCTTCCAGTACTTCCATTCCCGGAAGATATTTCATATGATCGATCCTGTTCTTTTTCATATCTTCCAGAATCACTTCATTGACAATACTTTCGTTGAAGTGTTCCCCATGTTCCATATTTTTTTCTGTTGTTTCCATTGATGTTTTCTCCTCTTTATTACCATTTGGCAACTTTCGTTTTCCTATAAATTAATACCTACTCCGCAGTTATAGCAATCCTCTAAAATAATGCATCTTAATCCAGCCCATCAGAGTGTGAAATCCTGCGTCAGATATCTTTGCCGTGCGTCAGCACGCCTGCAGATATCTTCCTTGTCTTTCGCACGCTGCTGAACTGTCTTAAATGCATTATTTACGAGGATTGCTATAATCAAAAATCTCATTTTAGAATGATTTTTTATTTATTACTCATGAAGAAAACCAGTCAGTGGAGAGGATGCGCTTGCACCTTTTTCCAGGGTTCTTCCCAGTCCGGCAAGGTATGCACTTCGTCCTGCTTCAATAGCTTTTTTAAATGCTTCAGCCATTATCTGCACATCACCTGCTGTGGCAATCGCAGTATTTGCCATAACTGCAGATGCCCCCATCTCCATGGCTTCACACGCCTGAGAAGGACGTCCGATTCCTGCATCTACAATGATTGGGAGCTCAATTTCGTCAATCAAAATCTGGATAAATTCCTTAGTGCACAGACCTTTATTAGAGCCGATCGGAGAACCCAGCGGCATGATGCAGGCAGCTCCGGCATTTACCAGATCTCTGGCAGCATTCAGATCCGGGTACATATAAGGCATTACTACAAATCCTTCTTTTGCAAGAATTTCTGTAGCTTTGACAGTTTCATAGTTATCCGGAAGCAGATATTTTGAATCATGGATCACTTCGATCTTTACGAAATCACCGCATCCGATTTCTCTGGAAAGTCTGGCAATACGAACTGCTTCTTCTGCATTTCTGGCACCTGAAGTATTGGGAAGAAGAGTAACATTTTTCGGAATATAGTCCAGAATATTTGCCAGTCCACCTTCATTGGCACGACGCAGAGCCAGAGTGATGATCTGCGCATCTGCCTTTTCAATACATGCTTTCACCAGATCCAGAGAAAATTTTCCGGATCCCAGAATAAAACGGGAAGTAAATTCATGACCTCCCAGAATCAGTTTGTCTTCATTATTTGTACTCATAATTTAAGTCCTTCTTTCGTATATTATAATGTGATATCAGGATATTCCTGTTTATCTTCCACCTCCCATGAAGCTGACTATTTCCAGTATGTCATTTTCATGTAAAACAGTAGTGCTGTACTCGGCTTTTGACAGAATTCTTTCATTTAATTCTACTGCGATCTGGCTGGGCACATAGCTGTTTTCCTCCAAATATTGCCCTATTGTAAGAGTATTCTGCAATTCTTTTGTTTTTCCATTAACAGTAATAAGCATACTTTCTCCTTTCCGGGAAAAGAAGGTCCGGCCTCTACAACATAAAAAAGAGTCCACAAAAGAATACACCCGCGGTGGTGCACCCCTTCATGAACTCTGTTCACTCTCATCTTTCCCAATATTCATCTGTTATAATGTAAATTTCCCTGTAAGCCCCCGGTTTTCTCTCACTTATTACAGATTGATTACCGGACAGCTGAATTTCTTCAAATGCATGAGATAAATAAAAAGGAGATGCCAGTCATCTCCCTTTAAAATCATATCTTATAGGTTCCTACGTTGGCATTATCCAAATCAGGTATATGGGTCGAAGTTGATGACTTCCTCTCAGCCTGCACTCACAAGCTCCCCTTTCTTTACATGGATAAAGTATAATCTTTTATCCCATGTGTGTCAAGACCATATTTCTACATCCTCAGTTTCTTATGAAACTCCCGCATCGTATCCTTCTTGCAGAAGATAAACAGTGCAGCCAATGTCAGAAAACTGATTCCGGCACAGATTACTGAAGGTACGGCAAACTGCACGATTCCAGTCCAAACCAATATCATCGGAATCAGTCCTGCAATTCCGGCCTGTACAAGATAAAACAGATATTCTTCCCTTTCCAGACGGTTTATTTTTGCGATCACAGGAACAGAAAACTGCACTGCCAATATCCCGAAAGGAATCACAAAATCCACAGACCAGCCCTTCCATCCGGTAAACCGGTCCCATAGGATTGCGATTGCTGATATGAGCAAAAGCTGCCACATTTCATTCTTCAGAATATTCCTGCGTTTATAATATGCTACCATAACAACCAGCCATGCACAGGCACATCCTGCTCCTGCAAACCAGAACCAGTTCAGTACACCTGCCATCATAAAATTAATCATTCCGCAGATTACCGCAATTGCCAGACACAGGAAGCTGAAAGTCTGGATAACCTTCTGATTTTCTTTTTTCTCAAGCCTGTGCTTTTCCCCATATCCCGGAAATTCATTCTTTAATTCTCTGTGGGAAACATTCTCCTCGCCGAGCATCCGCTGGAAATTCCTCTGGATACTGTCATCCGGTATCTTGGAAGTAAATCCCAGTACCATCTCATCCCCATAAGAACAGGAACACATCTGCAGAGAATTGGTACTTGCAAAAATCCCAAAATGCTGAATATATTCTTTGTACTCCTCCGGCAAACGAATAATGCCGATATTAGAATAAACTGCCGTAATGCTCCTGCTTCCCAGATTGGCTCCGATCATCAGAAAATATTTCTTGATCTCCAACGGAACAGCACGTACAAAAGGATTCTTCTCAATGCGCACATATCCGCTCATATGCATGGCAATCTTTTCTTTTACCAGTTCTTCTTCGAACTGTTTCTTCACAGATAAAAGTACATCTTCAAAGGTTGTTTCATCAGAAAATATATATCCCACCTCAATCCATCCAAAGAAATTTGTCATAGACTGAGACGGAAAATAATTTCTCAGATTCACCGGAATCATCAATGCTACCGGTCGTTTCTGCTGATTCTTTGGAATCTCTTCCCGAATAGAACACAGCATCATTGCTGTCAGTAAAACAGTGATGGAAACTCCACAGGAGCGGACTTTCCGGTGGATATCTCTTCTTTATCTCCATGTGTAATTTCCTCTGCATGCTTAATCTGCGGAAGATCTGCCTGTGGATGTGCCAGGATCAGATAATCCTGAACCAGTTCCTGCAGGAAATGCATGGCTCCGCAGGTGAATTACCTGGTTAATTAATCGTGGCGCTCATCCGTATTACTGTACATTTCACAGAATCTTGCAGCAAATGCCGGTGGTTCATCATGCACATATAAATGGGAAATATCACCAAATGCGCTGATACGAAAACTTGCGATTCCTTCTCTTCGTTCTTCTGTATTGACAGTTGTCACTGAACTTGGTGCTGCGCAGAATCCATGCCACAGTACCATTGGAGAAGCACCGATCAGATGCGCAAGAAGCACACATTCCAGACCAAAATGGCAGAAGAATACCAGCGTATCTTCATTTGGTTTCTCCACTCTGTAATAATGTCCTTCACGTACATAACCATGTTCGGCAAGAAGCTTATCAAACTTTCCTGTTACATAGTCATAGTATCCTTTGGCATCAGACTGCTGAAGTCTCTCGTTTTCATACCAGTGATCATACTGGTAAAATCTCTCGTCCTGTGTCCAGTCCTGCGGAAGCCAGTCCCATAATCTCTTCTGCCTGTCAGTAACATCCGGGCGATCGATCAGAACATCAAATTCCCTCAGCCAGTCACACTCAACTGCTGTACGGTTCATTTTCTTCAATGTAAAAGAGGCTGTATCCTTTGCCCTTCCAAGAGGTGATACATAGAAATCCTTTACATCAAGTTTTGACAGTCTTTCTGATAGATATTCTGCTTCTTTCCAGCCTTTTTCTGTAAGAGAATCAATGGAATAATCCGGATCTCCATGTCGCACGATCAATAATCTCATTCGTATTGTTCCTTTCTTTTGTCTCAGTTCTTCTATTATCTCAGATCAGATCGTATCCAAATAGTCTGGCATCTTCCATTCATAGATCTTATCTGAGTTTTTTTAATTTCCACATTCTTCTGTAACCGGAGGGATTGTTTCCTCATAAATATTGTTACTGTTCACTCCGTTCACAGTAACTAAATATCTTCTGATGTGGATAAGTTCTGCTTATCATATGACGCTTCTATTCTAACACCAAGTTCCGGTTTCTGCACCAAAAATTCTCTGCAGTCCGGTTCAGTTACTGCAAAAGTCGGCCGGCTGTTTATTTATAGCCATTCCATAAAATACTGCACTTGCTATAACAAAAAAAGGATGTGCAACTCTGACACATCCTTTTTTGTTCGCATTTTATTTACCTGCTTCAATTGCCTTCTGAAATCTCTGTGCGATTTCCAGCGGACGTGTGATCGCTCCGCCTACCACGATCGCCCATACACCTGTCTGTAGTGCTTTTACAGCCTGATCCGGATAATGGATCTTGCCTTCTCCGATAACCGGAATATCTGTATCTTTTGCAAGCCTCTCCATCAGTTCATAATCTGGTTCATCCTTTTTTGAAGTGTAATCAGTGTAACCGCTCATGGTTGTTCCAACAATATCCACACCACACTTCCATGCATTGATACCTTCTTCATAATTAGAAATATCTGCCATCAGGATAATATCCGGGTATTTCTCTTTGATCTGTGCGATAAACTCATTGACAGTTATGCCATCACCACGCTTGCGAAGTGTACAGTCAAGAGCTACAACATCAGATCCTGCTGCTACCAGATCGTCTACTTCTTTCATGGTAGGTGTGATATATCCTTCATATCCGGGATACTGGATTTTCACCAGACCGATTACCGGAAGACCTGTTTCTTCTTTGATCGCTATGACATCGCGGATACTGCTTGTACGGATTGCAGGTGTACCTGCCTGTTTTGCAGCGCGTGCCATCAGGTACATAATGGATTTCTCTTCTACATATAATGGTTCATCTTCTACCGCCTGACAGGAAATGATCATTTTTCCATGAATCGCATCTAAAATTTCTTTTTTAGTTATCATTTTTCTCCTTGATACAGAACTGCATTCCGGCAAAATGTCCATACTCTTATCTGTGCACATTCTGTCGGAAAGCTTTTCTTTTACACTACAGTACCTTAACAATATTCAACTCTTCGTCTGTCAACACAATATCTGCCCGTTTTCCGGGAGTAAGGGAACCCACTTCATTATAAATCCCAATACTTCTCGCCGGATTTGCTGTTGCTGCCAGAATCGCTTCTCTTTCCGGTACACCCATGGAAATAACACACTTCATACAATCAAAAAGGCAGGTTGCAGAACCGGCGATCGTTCCGTCTGCCAGAGTTGCCTTTCTGTCTTTCATGGTCACTTCCTGTCCGCCCAGTTCATACAATCCATTCTCCATACCTGTTGCCATCATGGAGTCACTGATAAGGACGACTCTGCTGTCTCCAAATAAACGGAAGGTATTGCGTACAGTTACAGGATGGATATGAATCCCATCACCGATCAGTTCTACCATACAGTCCTGATTGTCTGCTGCTGCGCCAATCACACCGGGTTCTCTGTGTCCCATAGGATTCATGGCATTATAAAGATGAGTCACATGAAGTGCTCCCTCTTTCATCGCTTCTGCTGCGCAGCCATAATCTGCTGCTGTATGTCCGATGGAAATAACCACTTCATTATGTAATTCTCTGATAAATTCCTCAGAGCCTTCCATATTCGGTGCAAGAGTTACCAGTTTGATCATTCCGCCCGCAGCTTCGTTACATGCTCTGAAAAATTCAATATCCGGTTTACGGATATAGCCTTCTACATGTGCTCCCTTTTTCACAGGATCAAGGAAAGGCCCTTCCATATTGATACCCACAATACGTGTACAGGTTTCATCCTGTTCTACATCTTTTGCAGTCTGGAAAATCTTAAGTAATTCTTCTTTCGGAAGTGTCATGGATGTCGGGCAATAGGATGTGATTCCATGAGATTTTTCATACTGAAGGATTGTTCTTAACCCATCAACATCTGCATCTGAGAAATCATGTCTGACTGCACCATGGCTGTGGATATCTACCAGTCCGGGCAGAACCTTCAGTCCCGATGCATCCAGTTGCGTTTTGTCGGTTACTTCATCTGCTGAAGCCACAATTCTGCCGTTCTCTACATACAGATCTGTGACTTTATAACTGCCATCTTTCTGAAAAACTTTTCCATTCTTTATAATCATCTGATTTTTGCCTCTTTTCTCGCTGAAGTGAATTATTAAGTATTTCCCTGACCTTATCTCTGTCAGGCAATTCTTTCCACTGATACTGTTATTATCACACAAGAGCCGATATTATAAAAGTCCTTTTTCTTTAATAAGACTTAAAGCATCTTCATCTGCCACTACAGTTACATCCTGATGAAGCTGAAGGATAGATGCAGGTACATTCGGTGTGATCGGTCCGTACAGAGATTTGTACAAAGCATCTGCCTTGGCACTTCCTGTTGCTACAAGAAGAATTTTCTTTGCTGCCATAATGTTCTTGATTCCCATGGTGTATGCCTGTTTCGGAACTTCATCCATACTTTCAAAAAATCTTGCATTTGCCTTGATAGTGCTTTCTGTAAGGTCTACACAATGAGTTTCCTTCTCAAAAGCTTCTCCGGGTTCATTGAAACCAATATGTCCGTTTCCGCCGATTCCCAGAAGCTGGATATCAATTCCACCTACACTGCGGATGATCTCATTATAATCTGCACATGCTTTGTCGCTGTCTTCTTCCAGTCCATTTGGTACATAGGTTTTGTTTTTGTCAATGTTTACATGATCGAACAAGTTTGTGTTCATGAAATAACGGTAGCTCTGGTCGTTGTCACCGGAAAGTCCTTTATACTCATCCAAGTTTACAGATGTGATCTGTGAGAAATCAAGGTCACCTTTGTTGTACCACTCGATAAGCTGTTTATATAATCCGACCGGTGTAGAGCCTGTTGCCAGTCCAAGAACTGCGTTTGGTTTCATAATAATCTGGGCAGACATGATATTAGCTGCTTTTCTGCTTACGTCCTGATAATCTTTACCTACATAAATAATCATAGTTTTCTCCTTTTTTGCGTGTCATCTGACACTGCCGATTTGTTATAAGCTCATTATAATTCCCGTTGGTTCTATTTTCAATGAATGTATTGTTTTTAGAATCTTCTTTCATTTTTTATTATTTTGAGCCATTTTGCAGTTCGGTTTTTAAAGCTTGCCGAAATTACTTTCCTTGTTTATATTTTTCATGAAAATATTTACATTCTCCTTGTGAAACAAATTGTACAATGTTATAGTAATCTATAGCAATTCCACCATACAGAAAGGATTCCATATGTCATTAAACAAACATAAAATTATTCCTTTAATTGAATCTTATTACCATACATTCACTCCGCTGGAAAGAACAATCGCCGATTTCTTTATTCATAATACTGAAGAGCAGGATTTTTCTTCCAGAAATATTTCCGGGCTTCTTTATGTATCTGAAGCTTCACTTTCACGTTTCGCCCAGAAATGTGGTTTTCACGGATACAGAGAATTTATTTATGAGTATAAGCAGAGACTGGCACCAGGTCCCGAAGAAAATATTCCGAATTTTGAAGTATCGGAATTTAATACTTATCAGGAACTTCTGAATAAATCTAACGCTCTGCTGGACAAAGCGCAGATCACACGGATCACAAATCTGCTGGTTTCCAAACCTCGTGTTTATGTTTACGGAAGAGGCAGTTCCGGTCTCGTAGCTCAGGAGATGAAGCTTCGTTTCATGCGTATCGGACTGAATATCGAAGCAGTTACAGACAGTCATATTATGAAGGTGAATTCTGTTATTCTGGATGAGAACTGTCTGGTCATCGGTATCAGTGTCAGCGGACAGACGGATGATATTATCTCTTCTCTGAAGGCTGCACATCAGCACGGAGCTTATACACTTCTTATGACCGCAAGACAGGACAAATCCTATCAGGACTTCTGCGATGAGACGCTCATCTTCGCAAGCATGGAACATCTGGAATATGGAAATATCATTTCCCCACAGTTTCCTATTCTGCTGGTTCTGGATGTACTTTATGCTCACTATCTGCAGATTGACAGGAGCAAAAAAGAAGCTCTGCATGAATATACGATACAGACACTTCAGCCATTTCTGATTAAATAATTCTGATATGCAGGAAACATTCCCGACACTATCCACTGCCAAAATAGCCATAGAAAATCCCTCTTAAGAAGATTTTGGTTATTTACCTTGTCTACTTAAGAGGGATTATTTTTATTTACTGTCTTTTACAAGACGGATCACATTCCATGATGCTTTATGCAGCATACTTGTCAATTCCCCATTGTCCATTGTTGTCTGCTGTGTTGTCTTTGGTTTTACATTTTCCTGTCCGAAAGCATTGACTACCTTCAGGTCATCGCTTTCAAGTACGATATGCTCAGCAACTCTGTAGCCTTCGAAGCTTCTTACATCTGTATTAAGAACAACATCCTCTTTCAGATTTCTGTTTACTGCAAAGACAGTAACTTCTTCTTTCTCTTCATTGTAAACAGCAACTGCTTCAATATCTGTGATGCTTCCGTGTCCGCTTGTCTCATGCTCTGTGGAAGAGATCACCGGCTGGAGTGCAACACCGCGGCCATATTTGGAGGCATGCATAAACGGATAGAAAATTGTCTGTTTCCAGGAACCGCCACCGTTCGGGTCTGTCATAATCGGAGCGATAACGTTGATGAGCTGTGCAAGGCATGCTACTTTTACTCTGTCAGAATGACGGATCAGAACGATCAGCATCAGACCTACCAACAGGGCATCTTCGAAGTTGTAGATATCCTCAAGAAGCGGCGGTGCCACCTGCCATGGATGGTTTTCTGTGATATCATTATCAACAGCGTTGGAATGATACCATACATTCCACTCATCAAAGCTGAGGTACATATTCTTTTTGCTGCGTTTTTTTGCTTTTACATAATCGCAGGTTGCGATAATGGTGCGGATAAATTCGTCCATATCATCGGACTTTGCGAGGAAGTCATTGCTGTCATCAGAACGGTTTCCATAATATGTATGAAGAGATAAATAATCTACATAATCATATGTGTGGCTCAGTACATGGTCTTCCCAGAGTGCAAAGGTCGGCATCTCCTGATTGGAGCTTCCGCATACAACAAACTCAATAGACGGGTCAATAAGCTTCATTGCTTTGGCTGTCTCTTCTGCCAGTCTTCCATACTCATCCATAGTCTTGTGACCGATCTGCCATGGACCGTCCATTTCATTCCCAAGGCACCAGGTTTTGAATCCGTATGGATCCTTCTGTCCGTGTTTGATACGGAGATCACTGTATTTGGTTCCACCTGGATGATTGCAGTATTCCAGAAGGTTGCAGGCATCTGTGATTCCTCTTGTTCCCAGATTGACCGCCATCATAACCTCTGAGTTGGCTGCATCTGCCCATTTCTTAAATTCATGGAGTCCTACCTCGTTCTTTTCCAGGCTTCTCCATGCAAGCTCCAGTCTGTGAGGTCTTTCCTCAACCGGTCCTACACTGTCTTCCCAGTAAAAGTTAGATACAAAGTTTCCGCCCGGATAACGTACGATCGGCACGTCCAGCTCTTTTACCAGATCAATGACATCCTTACGGAATCCGTCAGCATTGGAAAGTGGATGTCCTGGCTGATAAATTCCATCGTATACAGCTCTTCCCAGATGTTCAATAAAGGAACCATAAATTCTTTTGTCGATCTTGGAAATGGAAAATGCTTTGTCCACTACCATTTTTGCCTGTTTCGCCATAATGTTTTTTGAACCTCCGTTCTTAGTAATTGGTTTGAAAAATTAGTTTATCATTATATTATTTGAGCTGCCTCATAAGTAATGTTAAATGATCACCAGTTACAGTAACATTAATTTCAAAACTCAATGGGACAGCTCATTTTTTATCATATCAGTAAATTATGATTCAAATACTTACAACTTTTGATCAACCCTTAACAGCACCGGATGTCATACCATCGATCAGGTATCTCTGGAAGATCAGGTAGATGATCAGGATTGGAAGAATACCGAACATGGAACCTGCGATCAGAAGGTTGTAGTTATTTCCATAAGGTGTCAGCAGTGTATTCAGACCGATCTGCAGTGTAAATTTACTTGTATCACGGAATACCAGCATCGGCCATAACATGTTGTTCCAGGAACCCATTGCACAGAGGATTGCCATGGATGCAAATGCCGGTTTGGTGATCGGCATCATAATCTTAACACTGATACCATACTCTGTGCATCCGTCGATTCTTCCTGCATCCAGAAGCTCTTTCGGAAGACTCTGCATGTACTGTTTAAAGAAGAAAATCGTCGACGCACCACATAGTCCGGGGAGAATAACACCGGCTCTTGTATTGATGATTCCAAGAGATGTAACTTCGTTATACAGAGGAAGCATCAGGATTTCAAAAGGAACACACATAGTTGCGATTACCAGGAAGAATAAAAATCCCTGAAGTTTAAATTTGTACATGGTCAGACCGTATGCGATGAAGTAGCATACCAGCAGTGTCA
Source organism: Blautia sp. DFI.3.45 (assembly GCF_020593505.1). Classification (NCBI taxonomy): domain Bacteria; kingdom Bacillati; phylum Bacillota; class Clostridia; order Lachnospirales; family Lachnospiraceae; genus Blautia; species Blautia sp. DFI.3.45. Next base: position 67,724 of record NZ_JAJDMI010000001.1, on the reverse strand, counting down.
GAACTACTGTGATCAGTGTCAGGATCAGACTGTTTTTATACCACATGAAATATTTTCGGGAATCCTCATTTCCGGAAAACAGGTATTTGTAGTTATCCAGATGCATCTTGGAAAAATCAAGATTCAGGGACATACCTTTCATAACCACTTCACGGCCTTCCTGGAAGGAAGCGAAGAAACCTGCAAGAAGCGGGAATGCGATCAGCACACAGAGGATAGCGAAAAGCCCTGTGGATAATACAGACGCAACTTTATGATTTGATTCCATTGTCTTTGGCTGAGCTGCTGTTTTTGCCATATCACTTTTCCTCCTTCTTGAATGTTCCTGTTGCCACAAGCTGGACAACATTGATAGCCAGGGCAATGACCAGAAGCACCATACCTACAGCACACGCATAACCCATATCATTTTTCTCAATACCACGTTTATACAGATATCCTACGATAGTAAGACCAATGTTCTTCGGTGAGGAGTTACCATTCCACAACATGAAACTCTCAAGGAACATGGACAGACCGGCATATACGGAAATTGTAATAACATAGATGGTTGTCGGTTTCAGAAGCGGCAGTGTCAAATACCAGAATTTCTGTTTTGCATTGGCACCGTCGATATCTGCTGATTCATAAAGAGATGTATCAATACTCTTTAAACCGGAAATAAAATACAGCATGTTAACACCTGTCCATCTCCACATACAGAGTAATAACAAAGCTATCCATCCGGTAGTCTTTTCTTTCAGCCATGGAATACTTGCATTTCCAAGCAAATGCATTAACTGGTTCATCTGTCCGTTATCACCTTCTGAGAACATCAGTCGGAATAACATACCGGAAATAACTACAGATGTAAGTGCCGGAATGTACATGATCACTTTCCATACGCCTTTGGCTTTGGTAAGACGGCTTTCCATCAGTACTGCAAGCATCATTGGGATTGGAATCAGCAGGAGCAGTGTCAAAAGCATGTATTCCACACTGTTAAATACAGCCGTCTTGAAGAACTTATCGGAAGCCAGTTTCTGATAATGCTTCAGACCAACCCACTGAGAACCGCCAAATGAAATATCCTGAAAACTCATTACAATACCACTGATGAGCGGATATAACCAGAATACCAGAAGGCTGATAACAAACGGAAGTACGAATACGTAGGGTGCCACCTTCTGAGAATAGAGCATCTTTTTCACTTTATTCACAATGAATTCCTCCTCTTCTAAAAATAGCGGTAACTTTTCAGTATCTCACAGAATCATGATTTACTGAACAGTCACAGATAATTTCTTTTTTCTTATTACCATTATCCTGAAAAGAAATCAGACTCCACATCCTGTGAAAATCTCATTTCTCACCAGGATAACAGTAGAGGAGGTCAGGGAATGCGGTTCCCTGGCCTCCCATATCATTTCGGTCACTGCAGTAACCGTTCTTTATTCACTTGATCAGTGAACCATTATCATTTTATTATTCACACTCGAAATCAAGATAATCCTGTGCATCCTGAAGCGCTTCATCTACATCCATGCCATCCTCTAATACATTGTTCAGAGTTGTTGTACACATGTAATCGTTCAGTGTCGGAGAGTTCTTTGTTGTGTAAATAGTTCCGATTGCATCGTTTTCAGCAAGTTCATTCAGAACTTCGTATGGTTTTACACGGAAGAATGTGTTATAAGTATTGGATTCATCATATGCGAAATCTTCGTCAGACCATAATGCTGTGTTGCAGACGTCAAATCCAAGTTCGTTCCAGATCAGGTTTTCACCTTCTTCAGAGCATTTAGCCCATGCAAGCCATTCAGCTGCAAGTTCAGGATTCTCACACTGATTTGTTACAACAGTACCTGTACCACCGATACCAACGGAGCATTTCTGTCCTTCTTCAAATACAGGGCATGTTGTGATGTCATATTTGCCTTCCATCTCCGGCATGTAATCTTTGAAACGGCTCATGTACCACATAGCTTTCGGGAAGGAAGCAATTTTACCTTCCATGATGTTGGAGAAACCAGCTTCAAGGTCAACATGTCCGTCTGTGGATACCATTGCGATTCCATCGTTTAACCAGTTCTGCTGCATTGTGAGCATTTCTTTTACAGAATCAAGCTGTACGTTTACAGTTCCGTCCGGACCGCCTGTCCAGTCTTCACCATTCTCAGCCATTGCAAGCCACATCCAGTCAACACCGCCTGTATCAACAGAAGTTAAGTACACTTCACCGTTGGAAGCTTCTTTTAATTCTTCACCAAGTTTTGTATAATCATCCCATGTCTTTACAGATTTGTAATCTAATCCATAAGATTCAAGAAGATCTGCGTTCCAGTACATAACAGTTGCACCTACATGGAAAGGAACACCAAGTCTTGTTCCGTCAGCTTTGGAATAAACATCAAGTCTTGACTGCACCATTGTATCTTCATAAGGAGCAAGTGCATCATTCATGGAATACAGAGGGCTGTCATCACCGGAATAGTTCGGGAACTGTCCGATCTCGATATCGCAGAGGTCAGGAGCACCGGATCCTGCCTGTAAGGACATCATTAATTTGTTATGCATATCAGAGTATGGATATGTACTGAATGTAATCTGGATCTGTTTGTCCGGATTCTCTTCATTCCACTTATCTACCATCTGACCATAAAACTCATTATGCAGGTCTACGAATGACCACATCTCGAATTTTGTTCCATCATCAGGACCTACGGTTGTTACTGCTGTAGGCTCTCCTTCAGCCGGTTCTTCGCTCTCAGCAGCTTCCTCTGTTGTGTCTTCTTCTGCAAAGACATTCACTGCCATGCTCATACTGGACACTGCCATAGCCGCAGTCATAAGTAACGCGAACAATTTTCTTCTCTTCATAAAAAGATCCTCCTTTTTTGCATTTCTTTGCGCTCTTCCGGTTTCAATGATGCCATTGTACAAACCCCATAATCATTTCGTATTTTTTTAAAATATATAGTCCATCTTTTTGTTATGGTCATTTTGCACAACTTTTTTATTTTCAGCTCCGGTTTATGTTGATATTATATAATTCTTTCCTGTAAATGTCAATATATTTTTGATTTATTTTTATTATTTTAGTTTTATCTAAAATAAATGCCCGTTATTTATTCATCAATCTATCTATTTTTTTGCTATTTCCCTATATTTTTTTAACCAATTTTATGGTAAAATAACTAATCAAAACGTATTTTTCTAAAAATTCTTATTTAGTGTTATATACCTGTAAATACAGTCAAAAGGAGGTTTTTACATGAAATCCTGTTCTGTTTCCGATGGTCTTGCCATCTTCAAAGCTCTCGGTTCCCCTGTCCGTGTACAAATTTTGCGTCTGATCCAAGAAAGAGAAGGTCTGAATATTAAACAAATTGCACAAAACCTGAAAATTCCCGTTACAACCCTGTCCCCTCACCTTAATCTTCTGGCCGAAGCCGGGCTGATAGAATTCAGGGATGAATCTCTCTCACACGGAACACAGAAACGCTGCTATTTTATAAAAGACTGGGATCAGCTTCTGGTAAATATGGCGCTTTACGGTCCTGATCTGCAGACTTACAGTGCAGAAATCGGCGTGGGACATTTTTCTGATTTCTCGGTAACTCCCACCTGTGGTATGGCAACTTCTACTTCTTTTGTGGGACAGTTGGATCAGCCACGGTATTTCATACACCCAGGCAGCCGCCAGGCAAGGATCGTCTGGTTCACCACCGGATATCTGGAGTATATACTGCCCAATTTCATCCCTGATCACAGCGTGATTGAAGAACTGACAGTTTCCTTTGAGATCAGTTCCGAAGCCCCCCGATTCTGTAATGTGTGGCCTTCTGATATTACCTTTTCCCTGAACGGTGTAATCCTTGGCACCTGGACCAGCCCTGGTGATTATGGGGACCGCAGAGGGAAATACAATCCTTCCTGGTGGTTTTCTTTTCTGAATCAGTATGGTTTGCTGAAAAAACTGACGATCACCCCTGAAGGCACTTTTCTGGACACAGAAAAGCTGTCCGATGTTTCCACCAGACAGCTTGCACTCACTGATCAGTCCGTTATGAAATTGCGCTTTTCTGTTCTTCCGGGCGCCGAACATCCCGGCGGGTGTACTCTTTTTGGTGCAGGTTTCGGAGATTATAACCAGCATATACGGATTACCATCGGTTATCATCCCGAAAACATCTGATTTCTCCGCCTGACTTCAGATTTATATACTGCCCCGAATACTCCCACAGCCATTTATGGCAACAGATATTTCACACCCCATATAGTTTCATTATTGTCACCCTTAGCGCTGAAGCACATCGTATCATTGCCTGCCTCATCGGTCATTTCCAGGACAACTCCTGTATAAGTATTTTCACCGAGAGTCACATCAATATATGGTGTGCCTTCTTCTGCTTCCCATTTGCCTTCCAGTTCTTCTCCGGTAACTGTTCCGTCTGCATTAAGTTGAATCCTCTGCGGTTTATGTACCCTGTCCGAAATATCCGTACCATGATTTACCAGATAAAAAGTACCCTGGATTTCATCTCCGGAATATCCATCCTCTTTCAACGTCTCGCCGTCTGTGGCAAATGGCGCAGCAACCAGCCATCCGTCTTTTGTGCGGAACAACTGATGTACACGAGGCTCATGAAGTTCTCCGGTTTTAGCAAAACGCTGATGATAAACCAGGTATAATTTACCATCTTCATCTTCAAATGCAGTCTGTCCGCCTGGTGCCATATAGGTCTGGGTAAGACTTGGAAATGTATAATTTCCCATCATTTTCAGTCCATGATCTTTATGCTCCACAAATAAATACATATCCTTCCCTGCTGCATCTGTATAAGTTCCGTCCACAGTGTCACAGCGGAAGAGACGCATCTGATAACCTCCTTTTGCCTGCAGATTTCCATAGGACAAAAACAGATAATAATATCCACTGGTCTCATCATACATAATATGCGGACCTTCGATGGAGTTGTGATAACCACCGAGAAGTTTCTTGCCATAATAGCTGTCCACATGATTTTCCTCGTCTGCTTCCGGATAAATCGGATAGCCGGTCTCTTCATCAATCTCAATCAGAAAAATACCGCCGGACCAGGAGCCATAAACCATCCACATACGCCCGTCTTTATCATAAAAAACATCCGGGTCAATACAGTTTGGCCAGTTATTATTGTCATAAGACGCTGCTGTATATGGCCTTGGGTCTGTTCCCATCAGTTCTTCGATATTACTTTCCTTAACATCATGATAGCTATAACCAGAGTACAGGAATGTGTCCTCATAGTGATACGGACCTTCAATATCATCTGCTGTTGCAAAGCAGATATTGGATTTCACATAAGAAGATGTGGTGCAGAAATACATCACATATTTTCCCATTTTTTTGTTATAGATGACATCCGGTGCCCACACGGAATAACCACCTTCCTCGTTCTTTCCTACATAAGTAAACGCTGCCGGATCGCCGTCTTCTTCTCCGTCAAAAAGATTGTCAAACAGCTTATTCTCTGCATTGACCCCGGAGGAAAAACCGGTCCAGTTTCTCAGATCTGCAGACTTCGCAGATTCCATATGGGAGCCAAAGATATAGTAAGTGTCATTGTCTTTGATGACAGATGGATCATGCACGGAAGCTCCGGCAGTAAAGCCACCTTTCTTAATCTTGCTCTCAATATCATCTGCGCCTGCTGTTTCTTTTTCGTTTGCCGCATCTGTTGTCTCTGCTGTGCCATCAGCAGCTTCCGCAGCATATATACTCTGTGCTCCGAGAAGCATCATTCCTGTCAGCCCCAGGATCATTCCCCATTTTTTTCTCATACCAGCTCTCCTGTTCTCCAAATATTATTCTCTCTCAGATTACGTTAATCTTCGTAAGAAAATATCGGTGCGCCTGTTTTTTCATCCCAGCGGATTTTCATCAGCATGGCATGACGGTTTGGATTGTACAGCGGATTCCCTTCAATCTCTGCTTCTGTTCTCGCATGATAAACCATGACCGGATTTCCTTCTTCGTCTTCAGTGAAGGAATTATGCCCCGGTCCATAGATTCCTCTGGACTCATCTGTACGAAGAACCGGATAACGTTCTTTTGTCCAGGATTTCGGGTCAAGAAGATCAGAATCTTCATCTGCTGTAAGCATTCCCATGCAGTATGCAGCACCTGTCTCAGATGCAGAATAGGTAAGATAAATCCTGCCGTCATGATGAATAACTGCCGGTCCTTCATTCACCCAGAAACCAACTCTTTCCCAGTCATAATCCGGTGAAGTGAGAAGTACCTGAACGGTTTTCAGTTTATACGGAGTTTCCATTTCGCCAATATAAAGGTTGGAAATCTGCTTGCCGACCCCTACCTTCTCAGCCCATACATAGTAATGTTTTCCTTTGTTTTCAAATACTGTTGCATCCAGAGAGAAAGCTTCAAAAGAAAATTCATCTGCATCCGCACGTCCCATTTTGCCTTTCTCTGTCCAGGCTCCTGTAAGCGGATCTGTATCTGCACATTCCAGCACATAAGGGCGGATTGCCCAGATATCATCTTTATCTCCGCCCGCAAAATAGATGTACCATTTTCCGTCCAGATAATGAAGCTCCGGCGCCCAGATATGTTCGCTCATGATTCCTTCTTTGTGTTTCTCCCAGACTGTCACTTCTTCCGCATCTTTCAGTCCTGCCAGAGTTTCGCTTCTTCTCAGTACAATCCGGTCATAGGCCGGTATGGATGCTGTAAAATAATAGTTTCCGTCTGTGTGGCGATAAACATATGGATCTGCTCTCTGCAGAATCCATGGCTCATTATACTTAAGTTCTTCACTCATTGTGTGTCCCCCTGTCTGTTTTTATTTTAGATTTATATAAATTATTTTTTATGTATTTAAAATTGTACTGCATTTTTCAGAAAATATCAACTATATTTTTTTCTTTTCGTTGCACATTTTTTGCAGATTCGTTATAATCTACCGTAAACGCTGTAAAATCATTTTTAACAGAAAGGGAAATCCGTTATGTTATATATTAAAAGTCTGGAGCAGGCGGTCCCTGTCTTCAAAGCTCTTGGTTCTGACATTCGCATACGGCTGATCCAGACTCTCCTTGAGCATCAGGAAATGAATATGAATGAACTGGCTTCCAGTCTGGGGATTACCAACGGTGCCCTGACCAGCCATGTAAAGAAACTCGAAGAAGCCGGAATTCTCGCAATTCTTCCGGAGCATTCCGGCCACGGAAACCAGAAGGTCTGCCGCATTAATGTTGACAAGATCCTGGTTGATATTGCCTCTAACAATGACAGCCCGGCTGAGGATAGTTACTCTATTGACATTCCGATCGGCAACTACTTTAATTATTCTGTCTATCCAACCTGTGGGCTGTCTACTACCGATAATCTCATCGGTGAGGTAGATGATCCTCGTTATTTTGCTCATCCGAGCCATGTAGATGCAAAGATTTTATGGTTTGGACGGGGATTTATTGATTACCGCATTCCAAATATGTTGCCTCCGGGACAGAAGATTGACCGGCTGACACTCTCCTTTGAAATCAGTTCAGAAGCTCCCGGAGTCAACAGTGACTGGCCTTCTGATATTTCCTTTTTCCTGAATAATACAAAGGTCGGAACCTGGACAAGCCCCGGAGATTTCGGTGATGTCCACGGTATGTTCACTCCCGACTGGTGGTTCCCGAACTGGAATCAGTATGGTCTTCTGAAGATGCTTGTCATTGACCGTCACGGTACTTTTATCGATGGATTAAAGATCTCTGATGTGAATACACAGCAGCTCACTTTTACCTCTCAGGATGATATGGTATTCCGTTTCCAGGTGGATGAACCATCTCAGAATATTGGCGGTCTGACACTCTTCGGAAAAGATTTCGGAAACTATAATCAGGATATTAATGTGAAAGTGCATTATACTCCAAATGTATAATTTTACAGAATATCTGAAAACAGCAAAAAGCAAGGAACCGATGTGTTTTGCCACATAGTTCCTTGCTTTTGTTTTATATTTCATCTGATTCTCCGGTTATTCTCCGCGCATCCAGACTCTCATCTGATTTTCTCCGCGGTTGCCCCATGTGTAATACGGCACTGCTGTCAGTGTTGTCAGAGTTCTCACCGGTGCAATATCACTGTACAGAGAATCTCCCACTGTTTCCAGCTTACGTGCTTTGATCTTAAGCAGGACGCAGCCTTCTAGCAGGCCTTCTTTGCAGACTTCCTCTTCCATCTTTGCATCTTCAAAGATGTGGTAAGACTGAAGCAGGCCCGGATTGTCCACACCCTCGAAACAATAAACGATCGGCCCGCGCATAAATGCTACACAGCCGGCATCTTCCCTTACTTTAAGGTTTGCATAAATCTTGCGGATCTTCATCGGAAAAGCAAGTTCTACTTCATCATTTTCCCACACTCTCTTAAGGATCAGATATCCTTTTTCCACATCTGCAGTGATATTCTTCTCTTTTCCATTTATACGTACCTGAACAGAACCCGGGCGTACCCAGGATGGGATATGGATTCCCAGGATAGTCTCTTCCTCTGTTTTTCCGGTTATATGATAGGTCACTCTGCCATCCCACGGATAGTTGCTTTCTACAGTTACATCCATCTTATCAAAGTGTGCTTCTGTGCCTGCCGGGATATGAGAATAAACTCCCTCTTCAGTCTCACTCCACAGATATTTGCCAAGAGACATCAGCAGACGCACTACATTGGGAGGACAACATGCACATGTATACCAGCCCGGACGCTCCGGCAGAACATGCTTATATCCATATAATTTTCCGCTGACTCCAGGTTCTGTTTCCAGTGGATTTACATAGAAAAATCTCTTTCCGTCAAGCTGCATTCCGCTGATGATCCCATTATAAAGTGCTCGTTCCATCACATCTGCATAGCGTCCATCCATCACATTATCAAGCATCTTTCTTGCAAAAAATACCAGCCCGATGGATGCACAGGTTTCCGCATAAACGGTGTCATTCGGCAGATCATAATCAATGGTAAATGCCTCGCCGTCTACGGTACTGCCGATTCCTCCGGTGATATACATTCTCTTCTGAGTCATGTTCTCCCAGAGATCACAGCATGCCTGATAGAGTTTTTCATCTTTGTAAAGAGAAGCCAGTTCTGCCATGGCAGTATACATGTAAACTGCACGGACACTGTGTCCTACTGCTTCTTTCTGCTCATAGACAGTAGCATGTGCCTGGTTATATTCTCTGTTATGCACATCCATATCAAAGTGAACCCAGCCTCTTTTTTTCCTCTCTTTGACAAAGTAATCCGGATCTTTTCCACGCTGTTCAATGAAATATCTGGCAAGGTCTTTGTAATTTTCTTTTCCGGTTACTTCATAGAGACGCAGAAGTCCCAACTCGATTTCCTGATGTCCCGGAATGCCCGCTTCTTTACCTTCTTCTGTTCCAAAACGTTTCCCGATATGTTCTGCCATGCGCTCCATTACATGAAGCAGACGGTCTTTTCCAGTCACCTCATAGTAAGCCGCCGCTGCTTCCATCATATGTCCGGCACAGTATAATTCATGGCATTCCTGTAAGTTCTGCCAGCGGTGTTCCGGCTCTTTGATCGTGAAAAAAGTATTCAGATAACCGTCATCCTGCTGCGCTTTTTCAATGATTTCAATAACCTTATCTGCACGTTCTTCCAGTTCAGCATCCGGTCGGACTTCCAGTGCATACGCCACACCTTCCAGCCATTTGGCAACATCACTGTCCTGGAAAACCATTCCGTAAAATTCACCCTCTTCCAGTCCCGCTGCAATACGGAAGTTTGCCAATGCATGGCTCTTTTCCACTCCCGGAATCTCATCATTTAATATTTTCTCCTGATAAGGAATTACTGTATCCATTACCAGTTCCTGATATCCTCGCCAGAATTTATCCGTTACTTTTACCTTATTCAGCAAACTGCTCTTTAAACCTTCTTTCATTTCTGCGCCTCCCATTTTGCCGGCAGATCCGGACATTTTCGCACCTTCTGTACAGCCCGCAGTTCCACAAAGCATCCGCAGAGCCTGCACATCCCACTCATTAATCGTTCACAGGAGCTGCATATGCCAAGCCTTTTCTCATAGGTCTGCTGATCTACTTTCAGCTCTTCATCCATACGCTGAATATAGCGTGACAGATCCTCATAAAAAGCTTCTTCATTCTTCTGTCCGGGCAGACATTTCCTGCACACACGCAGCTTCCCGTTCATACCTTCGTCTCCTTTTTGTTTCCATTATAAATGTTCACAGAAAATACCTGTCTGTTTTGTCAGAAACGGCATTTTCTGTGAATTTGTAAAGTTTATTAATCTTTCATTTTATCTGTTTAAAAATACTGTAATTATCTTACTTCCAGATGGAGAACACTGCATTTAGGAATTATAAATTTAATTCCCTCTGCTGTTTTTTCCACTTCGTTAAATTCTTTTACACGAACCTGATCCGGTGTTTCGAAGGTATTCATTTCGTGCATTTCACCGTGTACAATCTCACCTTTAACTTCATTTACCTGGTAATCTGTAAGGATAGTTCTGATTTCATAATCTTTATCCAGAGACAGGTTTGTCAGTGTGATATGTACAGCTCCATCTTCTGCTACAGATACGGATTCTGTCAGGTTCGGTACCTGCCATTCGTCTTCCACACCAATAGTTTCTGTTTCAACAGAACTGTCTACAAGCATTGCATCCTGATGATATTTATACATATCAAATACATGATAAGTTGGTGTCAGAATCATATCAGCACCGTCAGTAAGAATCACAGACTGAAGCACATTTACGATCTGTGCAAGGTTCGCCATCTTTACTCTGTCGCTGTGTTTGTTAAAGATATTCAAAGTGATACCTGCGATCAGGGCATCTCTCATTGTGTTCTGCTGATACAGGAATCCCGGGTTTGTTCCTGGTTCTACTGTGTACCATGCGCCCCATTCATCAACGATCATGCCGATTTTTTTCTCTGGATCATATTCGTCCATGATATGTCCGTGACGCTCGATCAAAGTTTCCATAAAGAGCGCTTTATTCAGACTCTTATACCATACCTTATCATCAAAATCTGTAGCACTTCCCTTGATCTCCCATCCTTCCGGATGTACATAATAATGAAGAGAAAGACCATCCATATTTCCGTGAAGCTCTTTCAGGCAATGATTATGTGTAGTCTTTAATACTTCGGAAGTCCACTCATAATCATCTACATTGGCGCCGCAGCAGACTTTGTGGATTGGGTGATCCGGATGATAATTGCGGACATAAGTCTGATAACGGCGGTATTCATTTGCATAGAAGTCAGGATTCATATTTCCGCCGCATCCCCAGTTTTCATTTCCAACTCCAAAGAAATCCAGTTTCCATGGTTTCTCATGTCCATTTTTCTTACGGAGGTCAGCCATCGGAGAAACACCCTCGAATGTGATATATTCTACCCATTCAGACATTTCCTGAACTGTTCCGCTTCCCAGGTTACCATTAACATAAGCTTCGCAGCCAAGCTGCTCACAGAGTTCAAAAAATTCATGTGTACCAAAGCTGTTATCCTCTACCACACCGCCCCAGTGTGTGTTAATCATTTTTTTACGTGTTTCCTTTGGTCCGATACCGTCTTTCCAGTGGTATTCATCTGCGAAACATCCACCCGGCCAGCGAAGTACCGGAATCCTGATATGCTTCAGTGCTTCTACTACGTCTGTACGCATTCCATTCTTGTTCGGAATCGGTGAATCCTCACCTACATAGATTCCTTCGTAGATACATCTTCCCAGATGCTCTGAGAAATGTCCATAGATCTCTTTGTTGATTTTGCTCTGTTTCTTTGATGGATTAATTACAAGCTTAGTCATTTTTACCTCCACAGTTTATGATTTCAGGTTTTTATTTTACCTTTTTCTAAAATAATATACTTTATTTTGCTTTTTCATTATACACAACTTCTGTCTGATATTCAATATATTTTCTGCAGAATTGCTATGATAATTTTGTATAAGAAGGAGTCCTGCCCATATAACTTTATTCTGTTACAGAAACATTACGGAGTAATTTCCTGCAACAGAAATAAAAAGAGCCACAACAGATTTCATATCCATCTGTTGCGACTCTCTCTTTTACAGTCCTACATTCCCGCTGTTCAGCCCTTCTTTACTGTCCTTATCAAGTGGCAGCCAGTCCAGTACTTTCTTAATATAACGGTTCCAGAAATCCCACTCATGTGCTCCCGGACCTTCCTCGTAAGTTACATCCACACCCAGTTTCTGCATGGTATCTCTGAACTTACGGTTCGGAGGAAGAAGCGGATCATCTAGTCCACAGGCAAGGTACATATGCGGAAATGGGATTCCATCTTTTTTCATATTTTCGGCAATCCATTCCGGATTGATCTCACAGTCTTTGATCCGGGACAGATCTCCAAATACACTCTCCAGAAAACTTTTTTTCTCAAAGAACATAGGAGAACTGTCATCTGCTGTCCCCATTTTTTCAAGTATCATGGCTGACGAAAGGCCTGCGATATATCCGAATGTATCATAGTATTTCAGACCATTTCGGATTGCACCGTATCCTCCCATAGATAACCCGGCGATAAATGTATCTTCTTTTTTGTGGGATAACGGAAACATTCTTCGTGTGATCTTTACAAGTTCTTTTCCGATAAATTCACTGTAGTTTTCATTTGCATTCGGATGATCCATATAGAACATATTTGCTCCGGAAGGCATAACTACTGCCAGATTCTTTTCTTCTACCCATCGCTTAATACATGTTCCTGTTACCCAGTCTGTGTAATTTCCCATTACTCCGTGAAGCAGATACAAAGTCTTAAACGGTTTGTTCTCTTCTTCTGTTTCTTCTCCAAAAAACACTTTATCAACCGGCAGGATTACATTCATCGTTACCGGACGCATCAGTGCTTTTGAAAAGAAGTTCACTTCCATTAATGCCATCTTCTTGTTCTCCTTATGTATATACAAAATATCCTGAAATATCTGGATTTATTATACAGAAAATGTATCAAAAAAGCTACTGTCATATCCGACAGCAGCCATTTTTGTTAATGCTGATGTAAATATTTCTCTCTGGTGGCGAGCCCACCTCTGATATGCCGCTCCTGCTTGTTCACATCCAGAACCTGTCTCACTTCACATGCCAGTCCCGGATTGAGCTGACTGAGACGGTCAGTGCAGTCCTTATGTTTGGTTGTCACTAATTAGAACGGTTTCATCTAAGCCTAAATCACCGAAGATTCGTAAGTAAATATCTACGTTACCATCCTTGTCTACTTCAATTTTCTGGATAATCCGTTTAAGCTGTGCATTGGTCATCTGGTGAACATCGGAAATATCTTCAATCTCTTTAAACGTGCGATTCAAGATTGTTTCCAGTTGTTCACCTTTTGTCAGGTGATAAGCAACCATTTTCAACTCATTCTCCAGACGCTCGATTTCCTGTTTTGTGCCGCCGATTTTTTCATTCAGTTCCTCACGTGTAATGAGGTCATCGGTGTACATATCCATGTATTTCTGACGCATTTTTTTAAGCTTGTGAAGCTGTGCGTTCAATTCCTTTTCGTAATTCAGGTTCTCATCCTTGGCTTTGTAAACCCTCTGGAATTCGCCTGTTACGTGACGAATTACATTTTTCTTTGCTTTCAGCAGCTCGGAAAAGTATTCGGACAGAACTTCAATCAACTCTTCCTCGTCCACTGTCTGAGCATTCGGGCAGCTATCCGCCCCACGTCCATTATGACCGGAACATACCCAGCGAATATAAGTATTCTTATAAGTACGAACAGTTCGTCGAAATGACCAGCCACATTCCTTACATTTAATCAGAGTAGAAAACAAATACTTATTGCTCTGCCGTTCCTTTGTTAATTTAAAAGTCTTGCTTCTGCACTCCAAAATCTCCTGTGCCTTTTCATACATTTCCGGCTCAATAATCCGCAGTTCCGGACGTTCTGTTACCATCCACTCCGTCTCGTCTTTTTCCGTTCTCTGTCCAGTCAGGAAGTCAGCTACTTCCTGCTTGCCGTTGATAATTTTTCCGGTATAAAGTTCATTCGTTAAAATCCGGCACGTCGCATTCTGGCTCCACTGACAATTACGCTTTGTTCGGATACCTTTCGCATTCAGCATGTTTGCAATCTTGGCGGCACCATATCCTTCTTCGATATACCATTTATAAATCTGCCTGATAACAGCTGCTTCTTCCTCGTTGATTGCCAAATTAAAGTAATCTCCAATGGTTTTATCATATCCGTACACAATATTCGGAACTCGTCCTTTTTCAGCATTCATTTTCTTGCCGAATTTCACACGCTTTGAAGTATTGGCACTTTCTTCCTGCGCCAATGCACCGAAGATTGTCAGAACAAATTCACTGTTTCCCATGCTGGTCATGTTGGCCGTCAAAAACTGTGTCTCGATTCCTAATGCTTTCAGTTTGCGGACATTCTGCAGAAGGTCTACAGTATTTCTGGCAAAGCGAGAGATGTCCTTTACTACTACCATATCAAATAGTCCATGTTCAGCATCAGCCATCATGCGTAAAAATTCTTTTCGATTTTTTATTTTCGTGCCTGAAATACCCTCATCTGCATATAATCTAACTAAGTTGTCACCAGTACGCTGGGTGTACTCAGAGAAAAATTGCTTTTGAGCTTCCAGACTGTTGAACTGGTCGGCTTTATCAGTGGAGACACGGCAGTAAGCTGCTATATTCATATTCAGTGCCTTTCTGTTATATTTAAGTCGTTCTGTTACAACTTTATTATAGCAAAACAAGTAAAAAAAGCAAGAGATAACTTTCACATTTTCCCTTGCCTTTAACCTTATACTTATAATGGACTCCAATTATAATCAATGTTTCCTATTTGAACAACCTTTACATTCGTACATTCAAATTTCTTTTCATTAAAAATAGCATAATTTGTTCCACCATCAACCAACGTACTTTTAAATTTTATTCCATCATATCCTAAGTGCTTGATATAATCACAAATATACTGCGTTGGCACATAATCCAATGCACGGTCAAATCGTCGCATCGGTTTTGCAACCTCATCTCCAATTTTTCGAATGATTTCAATGTTAATTGCAAACCATGTCATATCAAAATCAGGGATAGAAAAAGGACCTATTTTATCAAACAAACTCAAATCCACTATTCGCAAATCTTTTGTTTGAATAAACTCTCCGACAGATACATGATCATAATCCCTTGCTCTTACTTCATGAAAGGTGGTTTCCTCATCACCTGCCAGATACAAGCATTGAATACCTTCTGAATTTGTTCGTCCAGCCGTTGTTAATGCTACTGGTGGCACTCCCATTTTTCTCGTAGAATATCCAGAAGTATAACTATCCTCATCGCATATTCTTGAACGAAATAATTTTAAAGTACCTTTCGGAATATCAATGACCATGTTTTTTAACAAATTCTCTAATTGATCAAAATTAACTTGCTGAGAATGAAATCTATTTACATGCTTGATATTATAACAAAAATCATCCCAATTATAAGTTTTTAGGATACATTGTTGTTCCATTGTATCCGCCGAAAAGAATTCTCGTATTGTAACCTTCTTGTCAAATAACTCTGGTTCATCTTGATACCGTTCACTACAAATAGCTGTAATGATCTGCTGTATATCGTCCCCTGTAACAGAAAACACTTTCCATTTACTCAAAAAATTCTTTAAATAATCTGCCCTTACATCTGACTCGGCAACTTTAAGATGTTTAGCTACCGTAAAAGCATCCATAATTTCTTCCAGATACTCTTCTAAATAATGATCTTCTTCCGTATCATAAATAATACAATCCGTTTTATGTTGGATTTCGCAATCACCATGTCGATTTTCACTTGCAATCATTGAACTGAGCTGCTCATCCAAAAAGCATTCTAATCCAATCTGCATTATTATTTTCCTCCCAAGAAATTGCTGACCAACTCAATATGATGCATAATAGAATATTTCTTAACTGTTCCTAAACCTGGATATTTTCCAGAACTATAACAATCATAAAACCCTTGTAAACCTAATGTATTCTGTACATTATTTTCGTCACACCAGTAAACTAATTTTTCCAGTGCTTCACCAAATTTTCCACCCGGGTCTTCGATTCCCTCATTTGAATCAGAAACAAAATGATGTATCCGCAATTCCTTTTTTTTATCAAAATAAACAACATGAATCGCTACTGCAACCGGAGCAAATCCTGATTCATTAAATTCTTCTCCAACAACAGAATAATCTGCAAATCCAACATAATTTTCATTCTGATAATATAAATGACTATCTGAAAAGAATTCATCCTGATTGTCTATATAATCAATATTTCTGGATTGCTTATTAAAGTTATCTTCAAATAAAACTTTTGAATCTGGAATTACTCGTCTAAAAGCTCTATCATCCGGAATTAACGTAAATCGTGGTAATGTATCTTCGTATGCATCCAAAAAGTCATCCAAGCAATCCCTATTCAAATTTATAATAAGATATTTATTCTTAGATGCTTCACTTTTTATTTCAGATAAAATACCACGATCCATGATATAAGACTTAATCACTTTATCATTTTGGGTTAGTAAATCATACAATTCATTAGCAACCTTGGAATCTTCTTCACGCATTTCCTTCAACTTTTTTGCGAAATCCCCCACTGTTGGATTAAATACTACCGCAATTTCTCTATCATTTTTAACAAATGTTTCTAATGTTTTTAATAATGTTGAAGATGGTTTCACCGGTTCTATTATCGGAATAACTTTTTCGCTAATACGTTTTCCTTCCAGCAATTCTCGCAAAGCAATTAACTCAAATTGTCTTCCACGTAAATACGGAAAATACATTTTACACACCTCCATAGGATTCATTCAAAAATTTCGTTATCTTTTTATAATCATCAGATTTCAAATTCATAAAATATGCCAAAAATTTTAGTTCATAAGGAATCTTACTAAATTCGTCTTTTATAATTTGACTTCTCTTTTTTAAAAGCTTCAAAACTGATAAATATGCTTCTTCTAATGGTATCTCTAAAAACATTTTTTTACACTCTGAATAGTATTTAAATTCTGAAACATCCGGCAAATGTTTATATTTATTAAAAAGGATTTCTTCGTATTCTTGTTTTCTCAATATCTTAAAAAGAATTTCAGCATCTAACTCTACGCTATATGCCTGTGGCTTTTGTATTGTTGTTATAGTTCCACGTTTTTGCAAAATGTAAATACCAACAGGTTTTCCAATCATTTCTATCTTTTTCTTCAATACCTGAAGATTTTCTTTGCAAGTAACAACCGCTACATGATCAAATGCCTTATAATAATCATTTATTTGATTTTCCAATCTATCAAAATTATCCAATTCCGTTTTTATTTCATACACAACTGCTTTACCATTAATCAAAACAAAATCTGCTTTAGACTTTGCAATAGGAATTTCCGTTAATGCGGTTGTCGTATTCACACTATGTATGCCTAATAATAATTTATTCAACAATGTATTTTTATAATAATATTCGTTTCTATAACCTTCTCTTAATACATTATAAATTTGACTTATCAATTCTGAATTTTGCTTTCCTGTACCATTATCGACGTATCTTCTAACAACTTGACTGTATGTTTTATCATATCCATTATCAAAACAGTTGCGAAAAGTACTACGAGAAAAAATTTTATTCAAAATATTTAATTTGTTCTTTTCCATACTTTTCACCTCCGTATACTTTATCAGGTTAATTATATCAAATTTATTTGTCTATATCTACCCTTGTTTTTCTTTATGACACTTTTATTCCTCTCTCCACACACAGCTCAAAAGACACCCTACATTCCTATGTAGAGTGCCCTTCTGTACCATTCATCTGCTCGGGAAGCTCATTCGCTGCTTCTTGTATTGCCTGTTCCACCTTACTTGCATTTGCTTCAATCAATATCTTTAACAGATAGTCGGCGGTTACTTCCGCAGTGTTTGGATTATGGAATCGATAATTAAGTTTTCTCTTTTTCATAGCGGAATTTCCACCTCCTCCCGTATGTCTTTGTCCATAACTATGAAAATGTTTTTTGAAATAGTCCTGCCAAATGCCATTCCTGTTCAACTTAAATAGATGCCGGTCAAAGGGGCATCCCTGTTGTAAACCACCGCTGTAAACAAACTCCAAAAAATCTAATTCTTTTTGTTTTTTCAGTTTTCTTTCCTCAATACCAAATTACTCTTATATATCTGTTTACTGTTTACAAATTCTACAAGTCAAAGCAATATCCATAGAAAAAAGTGTAAACAACACGCCAACTACCGTAAACCTGACTGGCATTTTACTGGAAAGGTAACTCCACCTGCCGGGCTTCCTTCTCAGTAATCGGATGCCAGTCATTTTCATTTTTTAAGTCTTTTGCGTCTCGTTTACAGTTTTCGTTTACACATACCCACGAACGCTGTGTACCGTAATCCTTGAATCTTGTCATCGTCCCCTGTTTCCAACCCACAATGCTTGTATTCATGATTTCACAGATGCGGTCTGTCTCCGCCTTCTTCGGCTTTACATAAGGATTGTCCAGTGCCTCTTTAAAAAGCATCAATGAACAGACTTTTCTGTCTTCATGTTCATCCAGCCATGCCTGTATCATTCCGGCTTCCGTATCATCCGCCATGAACTCCTGCCGCAGTTTATCAAGCTGTGTTTCTGTTTCCTTTGAAAACGCCAGTTTAAAATTTCCATTACGGTACAACATCATTGCTTCCGCCCACACCTGATCAATATACTGTCTGGATTCCTTCTCATTTTCGAGGATATGAACCTCCATCTCTGCCCGGTTCGTCTGAACCGGAACGAATCTTCGATTTCCGGTACGGTCAAACGGCAGGAATCGCTTAATATTGGATGTTCCTCCAAATACACATTGCCTCGGACGATCAAGAGCATATACTGCATAAGAATCCCGATAAGTCTCTTTCTGCCTGCTCAGAAAGCTCTTTGTTTCCTCAATACTCTTAGAGCGTGCCGTTGCGACCATTTCAGACATTTCAATCATCCAATGACCACGAAGCTGACAATAAACTTTTTCCGAATCCAGTTTGCCGATGTCATCAGTGAACCAGTCATCCTTTACTGCCATGAAACGAAAAAATGTAGATTTTCCCACGCCCTGACCCCCGACCAGACAGAGCATATATTCAAACTTAATTCCGGGGCGGAACGCACGGGCAATAGCTCCCAGCAAAAACATTTTCATACTTTCATAGGTCAACTCATCCACAGGTGCACCAAGAAAATGATGCAGCACATAGCGGATACGTTCCTGCCCATCCCATTGCAGACTGTTCAAATAATCCCGGACAGGGTGATATTTGTTCCGATCTGCCTGATGGACAATACTTTTCTGCACAATCTTATCCATCGTCAGACCGTAAGTCTCTTCCAAATAAAGCATAATATAGTTCAAATCCATATCTGTGAATGCCGGGCTTATCCGTTCCCACCACACGGGTTTTACAATGTCTGTCTGCTCAGTCAAAATATTGTGCCGGAATACATCTTTTAACAGAGGATCATGTTCTAAAATTAGCTTACAGTTATGCCGATTGTTTTTCACAGCACCCTTCTGTGTCATTTCCAGTTGTTCTCTGATTTCCTCTACTGTCAACTCCGTTTCCATTATATCCATTACTTCGCACAATTCCTGTCGTGTCTGTGGTGATAAAGTCTGAAATTCTCTGTTCAATCGCTGTCACCTCCTTCCCATGAGCCACCACTACGGCAACTCGTTCTTCTAATGTGCCTGATAATAATGTATCCAACAGGTACTCTGTTTCTGATATTTTTTCCAATGCCTCCATAAACAGCGGATGCCAGACATCTTCCACCTGTTTCGGAGCACACTCTTCTTTCCACTGTTTCAACAAATGCAGGTAATCTGCCAGTGCACGGAAATATCTATTTTCTGCCTGCAGATACCTCTGTTCCTGTGTTAGCTGTCGTTTGATTTGTTTTCTCTGTGGCGGGCTGTGCCCCATGTTCTCATAATGTATAGAAAAATCTCTTGCCAATTTCTCTGCCGCCTCTTTTGGTTTTAAATTGTACAAGTGTGCCGTAAAATCAATCACATCCCCATCTGCCTGACATCCGAAACAATGAAAACGCCTGTCCACTTTCATGCTTGGATTCTTGTCACGGTGAAATGGACAGACCGCCATTCCATTCTTGTTTACCCGTATTCCATAGCTTTCTGCAGCCTGCCGGGTAGTCACAGACTGTTTAACTGCTTCAAATATATTCATCCTTTTCCTCTTTTCTTTACATCACAACTCCATATCGTTCCTTCCCAATTTAGTTCTTCCTTCGTGTTCCCATCGCTCTCGGTTCTCCTGTTCCGCAGTAATTTTTGCTTTTGCCAGCCTATCCAGAATGGAACTTCTGGCTTTTTTCTTAATCTGTTCGGTATTCACCTTTTTGACTTCCGGTTTTATCAGCGTGGTCTGGATTGTTTTAACTGCTGTCTGCATAGCTTTTGTAATTTTGGTAATTACTCCGTCCAATCGACTTACAGCATAAGTTCTTTCTTTTTGGGAAGCCTTGCGCTCAGGGGAAAGCACCCACGCCTTTGACTGTTCTACCAGACGAATGTCTTCTTTATGGGTTTCCACTCTGACCTCATCCGTCACAACCTCCACAGCTTTGTCGTAAGCAATATCTGAAACTTCATCGATCAAAGCTTCTACTTCTTCAATTTTCAAAGTAAGTGTATCCAGTATTTCTGTCTGGTTTTTCATCTGTTCCTTTTGCTTAAACAGGATATAATCCTGCTTTTCAAGATAATCTCGCCCTCCATAAGACGGTTCTTCTTCCAGATGCAACCCGTATTTTCGAGTTATATCAAAAAGCATTGTCCGGCAAATAGCATCAAAAGTCTGCTTTCGATTATTATTGCGGCCTTTAGGTTTATCCGGTTTTGGAAGTGCAATCCCTAATTCTTCCAGTGCTTTTTCCTGCTGGGGACAGATTTCCCCGTACTTATTCTCACAATCAAAAACATGACGTTCATGAATGTGCGGCGTTCCTTCGTCCAAATGCAGTGCCCAGTCCAGAATATGGACATGAGAACCGAACCGATTTGTGAACTGCTTTGTAAAGTCCTGTACGACCGCAAGTAATATTTCATAGGAAACAGATTCTTCTACTGTTCCTATTTGAAAAATAGTTTCCTCTGGACAGGTTTTATTGTTCTTTAGTAAATCTTCCACAGATCGGTTACGCTCTGTATGACGGGTTCTTGCATTTCTTTCATTCTGCGCTTCTATATATTTTCCATAATGTTCCTGATAAAAAGTACATTCAATTTTCTCAAAACTGATATCCTGAGAATCTTCTTCCCTGTTCTGCATTGTGGTATAGCCACGGTAACAGTCCCAGTAAATATTTTCTCTGACTCTTCCAGCATCAATATGTTCACTGTTTTCCAAGTCGAAACGGCGATCATTATGCCTGGGATTATAAGTGCCATTTTTCCCGGAGCGTCCATTGTGTCTTGTTGCTTTCAATAATTTTCTTGCCCTCCTTTTTCACGTTTTTCCAAATTAAATAAGGCAGCGAAGCTGCAAACCTGCGTGAATTTGCGTCAGGTAATACCCAGTACGAGTAGACGCACGCATCAACTCACTGGGCAATGGCTGCCGCCCTTAACCTGCACAAAAGACTTCGCTCTCCGCTCTGCTCCAGATTTAGTTACTATTCTCCGGCACCCTTCCATTCCCCTTTGCCATCCATTCGAAAAAAGCAATTTTACTAACCTTAATTAATCTGCCGCTTCGAAATGCCGGAAAACCGGGTGTATGAACCAGTTCATAAGCCGTTACTCTGGAAATCCCCATAATCCGCTGAATATCAGCCACATCCAGTACAAGAGGCAGTTCATCATAATTGTTTAATCTCTTATTTTCACTCATGTTGTTCCTCCATTTTTGATCTCATCTTTTTAGCTTCTCATTGCCGTTTTCTCTTTCCTGTTTCCTGAGTCATACTGCTGTCAAGGCATACAACACGTCATCCATTCGGATGCGCTCACTTCTTTTATCGAAGGTCATGGCGGTTTATCTCAGGTTAGACGGTCATAAAGTTGTCAAAGTACACTGCATAGTACGAAATTACCATTCAATCGTATCTTATCAATCTCATCTTGACTTTTCAATACTTTCGCGATACCATAAATGTAACTAATATTATATTTTTTAAAATTACCATACAAAACAGGAGCAAATAGAAATGGCTTATCAATTTATAAGGCAAGAACCTTGCTACGACCACATCCTCTTCGTTCTGGCATTGGATAGAGACAAAATGAAGGAGCGAATTTTAATCGGAACGGAACAGCAAATCCGTTTTCGACTGGACGGAAATAAAGATAACGATGTCATATATGATATAACACGTCCTCTAGGACGTTTTCTGATAGATTTTGAATATGATAAAGAAAAGAACTGGAATATATATGGACTTGCTCCCCTACGTGATGCATTGCACACTAACCGTTGGAAACAGCCTGCACTGGAACAGACTGCTGGTGATTTTCTGGCAAAAAAATATCTCACCGGTGATCCGGTGAGAATGTATGCTACATTCCGTATTTGGAATGAATATCTTGTTACAAGGGAATATCGTGACCGTAATACTGCCTGTGATCGTTTTATAGAAAAAATCCAAATTTTGACTCAGGCATTCCAAACAGAAAATGTCATGAATTTTAATTCTGATACCGGAAAACCAGAACGTTTTCATACTGGCAGTCTTTATTTCCGCAACACTCCTGCTGAAATCACTCGACTTGAACTTTGGTTTCCGGATAATAGGCGCAGAACAGAATGCGTAGCTGCCTATAGCTCTTTTTATCCGCTTATCACTTATTACTTGAATCGACTGAATGACTGGGGCCTTTGTTTCCGTCAGTGCAAAGTCTGTGGAAAATATTTTCTGGCAAAAAGCCAGCGTTATGAACTGTGCAGTGATAAGTGCCGTAAAGCACAGGCACTTCAAAACAAAAGGGAGTTTGATGAACGAGCCAGAGAAAATAACTATGATCTGCTTTATAAAAATGAATGCCAGAATTGGCGTAATAAAATCAATAAGTCCCAAAAAACTGCTAATTTTCCGATTGAACGCCTGGAAGAAATGAAAAATGCGTTTGACCTTTTTAAGAAAGAAGCTCTGCAGCGTAAGAAAGCTGTAAAGGCAGGAGCAACCAGTCCGACAGAATTCACAGACTGGTTGTATCAGCAGAGCAATATTATCTTAAAACTCAGCAAAATCTGAATCCATCCCTGTAAAGGAAAGGCAGCGAATTTACTCGCTGCCTGCCTTCTCATTGAACTTGTATCCTACACCCCAGACGGTTTGAATATATACCGGGTTACCCGGATCATCTTCTATTTTCTCACGAATATGACTGATATGGCTCATTACTATATTGTAATCGCCAAAATAGGATTCTTTCCAGACTATATCATAAATCTGTTCTTTACTAAATACTCTTCCTGGATTTTGTGCTAATAACTGCAGGATTTCAAACTCGGTGTAAGTTAATTCTATTTTTCTATTATCACGAACGACTTCTCTCCGTTTCAAATCAATCGCTATACCCTTATGCCATATTTTCGATTGAAATTGTATTTCCTGAAAAAGAAATTTCTCTCTGCCGGAATCTAACACAGAAATAACAGAATTTACCAAATCTTCCTCAGCTCCCTCGAATGATACCAGCAATATTTTTCCCACCTAATCGTCCTCGTTTCATTTAATACTAACTTAATGTTTCGCCTCTGAAGTATATCCATCAAATGTTTCCGCTTCCGGATTAAATTCAGTAAATAATTCCTGCATTCTATTTTTGCTTACTTTTTGAAAGCTGCTGATCTTTCCACTTTTGTCTCTCGTTACTTCAATGTACATAGTTCCGTTGCTGTTAGAAAAGATTCCCCTTCCCTCATCATATAAATCTGCTATAATCTTACCATTATAAACCCAGTTTCCTTGAGCATCACAAGATACTCCATAATCAGCATACTCCTGTGGAACAGCAATATTAAGACCTTTTCCCTCTTCACTGCTATATTCGCCCATGTCATCAGCCGCTATGTTCTCACTTCCTCCTTCTTCAAAAACAGATCCTTTCATTTCATCTGCAGTTACAGCTTCTCCGCCGGAACTTTCAACCAATACTGCCGGTTCTGACCAAAAATCATCTGATAACGGTTCTGCCTTTACGTCTGTGATGGTGCCATAGTTTTCCCTTTGCACTTCAACTCGAAGCGTACCTCCACGTTTGGAACTTATTGTATAAGTACCCGGCTTAAACTCATCCCGGAAATATCCAATGGTCTTTCCATCATACATCAGAAATCCTGTTTCTTTCTGGTAAGTTATTCCCGCTTTTGCATATTCAGAAAGCTGTTCTTCGCTGAATACATTTTCATTACTGTCTTTATTTTCGGTGACCGTTTCTGCTTCCTGCTTCGCATATTCTATATTTTCCGGAGAATATGCCATTGTAATTCCCACTGCATCATCAGATGATTTCGACAACTTCATCCCATCTTTTATTTTTTGAAGATTATCCTCATAAAGTGCAATCGTCTCATCTACCTTTTCCTGTGTCCATACAAACCATCCGTCGCCGCCTGTATAAGCTTTTTCACCAATCATAGACTGCAGAACTTCTTTTTCCTCGTCCAGCCATTTCGCATACTCTTCTGCTGTCCACCATTCCACATCCGAACTTGAAAGTGATTCATCTTCCCGGATATTCACTTCGTTTAAAGCAACTGTTGTTTCACCGTTTTCTTGCGCTGTCTCTGTCTTTTTCTCCAAGGATGATGCGGAAGTTGCAAATCCACCTGTCACGCAAATTACCAATACTGCACTTATAATTACTGCAAACTTAGATGTCTTCTTTATCTTCATAATTGCTCTTATCCTCTCTTCAATCGCATTTTTACTGAAACTGTTACATAATGGTGTCAGTCCGCTCTTTTTTTCTTCCATAGATATTAAAGCAGTTGCATATACCGACTTTATATCCATTCCAAATCTACGGACTACGGTTTCGTCACAGGATAATTCCAAATCTCTGTTAAAAAGAATATACATTACCCACACAAGAGGATTAAACCAATGAATGCATACTGCAGCAATCATTATCAGCTTTGTAAGCATATCAAGCCGTCTGATATGCACATATTCATGTTCCAACACATAACGAAGCTGATAAATATTTTTCCATTCTGTATTTTTCGGCATTAAAATAACTGGGCGAATCACACCATAAGAAAGTGGTGCAGCTATGGTTTCTGTCTGCCGGATGGATAGACTCCTTTTTAGTGGATGTTTTTCCTTCCATGCTTCCAAAATATCATTTTCAACAGGCAGCGAAAATCGAAATTCCCGATAACATTTTATATAGGAAACCGCAAAAAATCCAAAACAAAGTAACAGACCTGCCAGCCATATTACACTCAAAATCGAAATGGATTCTGTTCTCTGTACCATAGCCTCTGATAATCCATTTGCTATCTCAGGCATATTCCCATGAATGGGTAAAAATGTTGTCGTTTGCGCCGTTCTCACTGGGTTTATATCAGAATAAATACTCTGCAACAGAGAATAAATACTTGTGACTGATTTTATGGAAAATGGAACTAATAACCGTATTAATGCAATCCACCATAAAATCAAAAATGTTTTCTTCGGTAATCTGTTGATAAGCACAGCCCTTAATACCACAATAAGTAAAATAATAACCGTTCCCAGAAAACTCATTTGCAGCAGGCTCATATACATCACCTCATTCCAATTCACTGACGATCTGCTTCAGGTTCTTAATCTGCTCCATAGAAAGTTTTTTTCTGCCAAGAAGTGCCGCAAACAACTTGTCAACAGATCCATCATATATCTTATCAATAAGTTCATCTGTTTCCAGATCCTGTACCTGTTCTTTTGCTATAAGCGCATGGCACATAAATCCCGGTTCCGTTCGTTCAATCGCGCCTTTATTGATACACCGCTTAATCAATGTATACGTTGTGTTTTTATTCCAGCCGACTTCTCTGTTTAAAGTATCTGCAACATATTTCGCTGGCACGTCACCATCCTTCCACAGAACATCCATTACCTTTAATTCCGAATCAAAAAGTTTGATATTTTCCTCTGTCACTTGTTTCGCCTCCTATAAGACTACAGTAGTCTGTTCTTGTTTTCAGACTACCACAGTCTTATAACATTGTCAATCATTTTCTGTCGCTAGGAAAAGAAAAACAGCCAGCCTTTCGGCTGACTGCTCCATACTAAATATAAACCATTTCGTTCAGTACAATTTCTTCTGCTCTGTTTCTAATATTATTACACCGTTGTACCCAAAGCATAGCATCTTTCCGCTTCAATTCCTCCGTCACTCCCTCAGCCGCTTTCATCTGATCAACAATACACGTAAACCGTTCCTCCGCTTGTTCGTCCAAATCCTCCAGATAGCTCCAAAGTTTTCCGGTCAGCAGTAAACTGGAATATCTACCGTAGCACTGCTTTTTCAGATACTCCCTGTGCATTCGTCCCCACTTACCGATAGATCGCTTTTCCTCCGGCAGCTTCAAGTCTGGGATATAATAATCCCCGACAAGTACATAATCAATGCCATTCTCCGTAATTCTTGTTTTCAAATCCTTCATGGTTCGTTCCTCCTTGGTTTTTCTTATTCTATTACCCAAACGAACCGTTCTATATTGTTACTTCCATATGTACAGTGCTCTTACTAATCCCGAATTTCTTCGCCGCCTGACGCACCGTTGCCTTTGTATCAATAATATAATTTGCAATTTCCACTGCCCGCTCCTCGATATAATCTTTCACGGATAAGCCTCCGAAGACGCTGTTTTTACAGTGTATGCACAGAAATTTCCGAATATGTAGCAATCGTTTTTATAGTTGTGCCTTATAAAAGAACGGCCGTCCATACCGGACGACCGTTTCACTCATTGCAATCTTATTTAAATTTAATCTCTTTCCCTTCCAGTCTCCACTGTCTGAATTCTGCGGAAGCAGATAACAGAAGATCTGAAGAAGAGTTCAGAGCTGTTTCTACAGAGTCCTGAACTACGCCAATGATAAATCCTACTGCAACAACCTGCATGGAAATGTCATCTGAAATTCCGAACAGAGAGCATGCCATCGGAATCAGAAGAAGTGATCCGCCGGCTACACCGGAAGCGCCACATGCTGACAGAGCTGCAAGAAGACTCAGGATAATTGCTGTCGGAATATCTACATGAATACCAAGAGTAAATGCAGTTGCCATTGTCATAACCGTGATAGTGATAGCCGCACCATCCATATTAATAGTTGCACCAAGCGGAATGGTTACAGAATAAGTATCTCTGTCCAGTCCCATCTCTTCACAGACTTTCATGTTTACCGGAATATTAGCTGCGGAACTTCTTGTAAAGAAAGCCGTCAGCGCACTTCTCTTCAGGCATTGGAAAATCAGCGGATATGGATTCTGGCGGATGCACCAGTAAACCAGAAGCGGATTGGTCACAAAATAGATAAACAGCATACATCCTACAAGAAGAAGCAACAGTTTTCCATAAGTCGTAAAGATATCCAGACCGTTTGTAGATACTGTGTTAAATACCAGACCAAAAATTCCAAAAGGTGCAAGATTAATGATCCAGGTTACTACCATGGAAATACCATCTGCAACATCAGCCAGAACCTTCTTTGTCATCTTATCAGCTGCACGAAAAGCAAGCCCAAGAAGAACAGCCCACATCAGGATCCCTACATAGTTTGCATTTACCAGTGAAGATACCGGGTTGGCAACTACGTTCAGAAGCAGGTTATTTAATACCTCAACGATACCCTGTGGTGCACTTGTATCTGTTGCTGCATTTGCAAGTGTCATCTTTACAGGAAATGCCATACTCGCAAATACTGCGA
The DNA here is from genome assembly GCF_020593505.1 of Blautia sp. DFI.3.45. Lineage (NCBI taxonomy): Bacteria > Bacillati > Bacillota > Clostridia > Lachnospirales > Lachnospiraceae > Blautia > Blautia sp. DFI.3.45. Next base: position 39,740 of record NZ_JAJDMI010000001.1, on the reverse strand, counting down.
TCACTGCTGCCAGAACTGTACTGAACATATAGAGAATGATAACTGTCTTAATAACTCCTCCGTGAGATTTTCCTGCATTACACAGGGAACTGATAACCAGGAAGAATACCAGCAAAGGTGCAATTGCCTTTAACGCACTTACAAAGACATCACCCAGAATTGCGATTCCTGTTGCCTGCGGTACAGCAATTCCCAGAATCGCACCCAGGATCAGGCCAACCAGGATTCTCTTTACAAGAGCAATCCTGGTCCATTTGTCCCAAACTTTTTTCATTTCTTTAATCCTCTTTCCCTTTAATTTGATAAAACAATGATACGTTACATTATAAAGGAAGCAAATAGAATATGCAAGAACATCTTTATAAGTGTATTGTATTTCTGTTTTTAAATTATTTAAAAAAGCAGATGTCGTTCAATCATTTATATCTGATTGAACAACACCTGCTTTCTCTCCGGCGCAGTGCGATTCTGCCCGAAAGGCTTTTTTATGTTATAGGTACATTACGGAGTAATTTACTATAACATGAAAAGTCTCAGCAGCTCTGTCTCTGGAAGTGGTCTTGAGAAGTAATATCCCTGGACCATGTCCACACCCCACTCTCTCAGCAGACTCACCTCTTCTTCTGTTTCTGCTCCTTCTGCTACAATTGTATAACCCATATTCTGCATAACCGTCACAATACTGTGGTAAAAAACAGCAGCCTGTTCATCACAGGTAATCCCTGTTAACAACGATCTGTCCATTTTCACCACATCAAACGGAAGTCTCAATACTGCATTCAGATTTGCATACCCTGAACCAAAATCATCCAGACATAATCCGATTCCCGCATTCGTAAAATCCTCCACAGCTTTGCAGAAACTTTCACTGTATTCAGTTGCCACTGTCTCAGTAATCTCAAACTGAAAATATTTCGGTAAAAGTTCATGCTCCTTCACTATATTAATCAGAAGCTGACTGTGTCCCGGTTTTAGCAGTTCGGAAGGTGACAGATTGAACTTTACATTCTTAATCTGTTTCATCATATATTCATTCTCTTTAATAAAACGGCACACCCTTCTGAACTGAAGCAGTCCGATCTGTGCAATGAGCCCCTGCCTTTCTGCAATACCGATAAACACATCCGGCGGGATCATTCCCATACAGGGATGCTTCAGCCTGCTCAAAGCTTCGAGAGTAATATAACGATCTTCCTTTGTCCAGAATACCGGCTGATAGTACACTTCAAACAGGTCTTTATCCACTGCTGTTTTCAGGAAATGCTCCACCTCTTTTTCATAACGGAAGCCCTCCAGAATCCTGTCATCTGACTGGATCACTACCGTTTCATCTGCACGTTTTATCAAAGATATCAGATACTCGATATATGCCAGCAGTACATCTTCCTTCTCCATCTTTTCACCGTTGATAATCCCGCAGATGATTGCCGGAAAAGTGATTTTTTCCCCGTCAGTTTCAAAAGGTTCTTTGAAATAGTTCTCAATCTCCTGTCTGTTTTTCTCATATTCTGTCAATGAATCTGTAATGATCAGAAAACAGTTTCCTGTGGTTCGGAACACCTGTACAGAACCTGTAATGTTTTGCAGTTCTCTTGCAATCTGTACCAGAAGCAGATCACCTGTACTGCTTCCGTAAACCTTATTAATCTGTTTCAGCATAAACAGCTCTACAGCAATCACATGAAACTCGATTCCTTTGGTAAATTTCTCCTGTATCCAGTTATCAAAATATCTTTTATCAAATGCTCCTGTTGTACTGTCTATATAATCACCTGGATTGTTCATCATAAGATAGAGAAATATGAGACCAAGTGCCAGTCCAAAATCTGACAGAAATATGTACCCTGTGTACAGTTCCACTCCTATACATACGCCTTCGATCACAAGAAATTCGCCTGCAATACTCATCTTTTCCGGCGTATAGTCCTCTCTGCTTCTGATCATACGCTGCATTATCAGAACGATATAAACCAGGGCATAGAGATAAAGAAACACGTACCCTGTTCCTTTTTGAAAAACGCCATTACTGTCAAAACAGAAAAATCCCCCGCTTCCAAGGTTTCCAAGTACAGCTATCATCATAGCCACCGTAATCCCGGCACAGATCACAGATAATGCACCGCTCTTTTTCTCATTTTCACGCGAATCAGGAATACATGAATACAAAATATAAGGAATCAGAATATCAAGCAAATAGATTCCTGTCAGAATACCCATGACAGTTCCTTCATCTTCCGCTGTGTAATTCATAATTGTCAGCGTACCCAACAGGTCAGACAAAGTATATAAACCGCTCAGGACAAGTATATATGTAAATGTTTTCACATTTGCATTATGCAGTTTCTTCTGCGTCAGAAAATGATATAAGAGTAACGCTGTAATAATAACTGCCGCTACCTGAAAGTTTATATTATAATTCATGTGTCTTTCTCTCTTTCATTTTATTCTGATACATATTCGTATCTGCCTCATACTTCCATTCACCAGTTGTCTTCAGCTTTCCCCTGTCATCCCGAATTGAACTGAAACCTCTTGAAATAGACATACGATATCTGCTGTTTCTGTTATAACGCCTTATTTCTTTATCCAGTTTCTCAGACAATGCATTCCTGTCTTCCTCCGGATCAAACACAACTACCGCAAACTCATCTCCTCCTGTGCGATAACATTTTCCGATTGCTCCAAAAACATTCTCAATGCATCTGGCAGCCGCCACAATAACCTCATCTCCTGCCGCTCTGCCAAAATCATTATTGATCCTGCGCAGATAATCAATATCCATAAAGACCAGCAGGATATCCTTATGCTCATTCATGGTTTTCGGAATTTCCGCCAGCAGATTTTCAAAAGGTTCCCTGCTCTGCATTCCGGTCATCCAGTCCTCTTTCATCAGTCGTTCATATGCCTGCATTTCTGTCCGGTAACGGACCTTTCCAACAAGACTGATCACAGTATCTGCAATGATCATAACCAGAAATACCAGTATTCCAAACTCAAATATTGCTCCATAATAGGATATTTCAAACAGCCAGTACAATGACAGTGACAAAAGTCCACTGAACAATAATATCATATAAGCGATCAATATGATCTGCACACTTCGATCCGGCTTCTTTCTATATTCTTTCCAGAGCAGTACCGCTACGATCAGTACCCACGTTATCAGCAGAACATGTGTTACAAACAGCATATCTGCAAACGTGAATACCCCGAAATAGGCCAGAAGTCCCTGAATAAATGCATTCAGATAAAACACAGCAATTCCTGCATCCAAAATGCGTTCCTTTTTCAGTCCACCTATTTTCTGGGCAAAATGCAGCATCGGTACCGAATGTAACATAAACATATAAAAAGAAATCGTACAAAGCATATCCGGATGACTGCTATAGGTCTGGATCGCAGAAGAATCTGTAATCAGCCAGACTGCACATATCATAAGGAACAATGCTACATCGCGAAATCTGGCATCCGGCATCTGACGGTATTTCAGATAAACTGTAATCAACAGAGAAATAACGCTCAAAACAAGAAAACACAAAGCAATACCTATAACTATTCCTGAATTCTGTAAATGTAAAGCAATGACTGCACTTCCGGTTCCAATATAAACAGAAGTCAAAACGTACTTTCCGTGATGTGGATTTGAATAAACCAGCTTCAGCGGCTCATTCTGCATGTCTGTAGGGATTTCCCCTACACATTCCAGTTTTGATTTCATCTGCGTATTCCTTACAAAGGTTGTATCCTGATATTCATAGATGGGACGGTCACCCAGCCAGATTTTCAGATCATACTGTGCACCTCTGGTTGTAACTACCTTACCGGCATCCAGATCAGTAATCCCGTCATTATATAATATCAGTTCTTCCCCTTTCTCTGCCTGTATTGTATCCGGAAGAGTAACTTCTGTTCTTTTTCCGTTGTCATAATAGTACCAGCCAGAAGATATCTTCCTGATCTGGTTCACCGGCTGCATCTTTTCTCCCAGTGACATAACTCCCAGAACAGCAGCAAAAACAGCCATCACCATGATAAACAGAAATATCTCTATGTTTTCTTTTTTCTTCTTCTGATTATATTTCACACGCTTCTCCTTCTCTTATTTCCAGAATCACAACTGTTCAGTACCTCAGCAGGATAATAAACTGCTGAATAGTTACCTTTATATTATTTTCTGAAGGTGCTGTCAGAAAATAATATAAGAGTACTATAAACCAATGTTATACTAACATCCCACTATAAAAAATACAAGACACAAAAACAGCCACCTTTTACAGTGACTGTTTTACTTCTGCTGTTCTTTTTTCCTGTTGATGATCCGTCTCATTATACTGCTCAAAACGGCTCTCGATCTCTACCAGCATATTCGCATATTCTCTTAATTCCTCTTTTAGCTGTTCTTTATCTGTGCGTTCCTTTTTGTAGGAAATCCTATGCTCCATACTGGCCCAGAAATCCATGGACATAGTGCGAAACTGTATCTCCACCGGGAAGTATTCCATTCCATCCAGACAGTATACCGGCACTCCTACGATCACATGATAGCTTCTATATCCATTTGGCTTCGGGTTTCCAATGTAATCCCGTTCTTTGATCACGATCAAATCACTCTGACTCTTCAGAAGTTCTGTCAGATTATAGATATCATCTACAAAATAGCAGATTACTCTGACACCTGCAATATCCTGAAGATAATCCTTCGCATTCATCACAGTAGGTTCTTTTCCCTTTCGCTGTAATTTCTCTTCAATGCTCTGTTTCTTCTTGATCCTGCATTGGATGTTGTGGATCGGTCTTGCAGATGCTTCACCGTACAGGTTGTGATTCAACACATCAAGACGTGTGAGAAGCATCTGTTTAGCATCTTCATATGGTTGTATAAATTCATAGTATTCTTCATCTGTCATATTATTTCTCCTGTAAAAACCTCTGCTGTTATTCTTCTGTCTTTCATATTTCTTATTCTGTACTTCTTTGCAGAACTTACCTTTTTTCCACATTTGTACTGCAAAATAACCATTTTTTCCCCATTACGTTTCCATCATACAAAAGAAATGTGTTTAATCAGTGTCCCAATTCTAATCATTTTATAAACAAAATTCTCGTCCGTTTACACTTACATATGGCACTGCTTCTCATGCACAATCCCGCCACACTCAGAGCATCAGCACACTTATGGGAAATAAAAAAGCACTGACTGTGACAGTACTCCATTACAGCCGGTGCTTTTTTTATTTCATCTTATAACCATTATTAATTACATAATCTTACGGAACAGATCTTTCAAATCTTCTACGCTTGCATCTTTCGGGTTTCCTGGTGCGCATGCGTCTGCGTGTGCAGATTCTGCCAGGAACTGAAGGTCTTCTTCTTTGATTGCTTCCAGTTTAGTCGGGATTCCTACATCAACAGAAAGTTTCTTAACTGCTTCGATTGCTGCTTTTCTGTATTCATCCTGAGACATTTCATCTACACCTTTTACGCCCATTGCTCTGGCAATCTCACGATATTTCTCACCTGTGCATTCCTGATTGTATTCCATAACAATTGGAAGCATCATTGCGCAGGCAACACCGTGTGGTGTGTCATAAACAGCACCAAGTGTATGAGCCATGGAATGAGCGATTCCAAGACCTACGTTAGAGAATCCCATACCAGCGATATACTGTCCAAGAGCCATTCCTTCACGACCTTCTTTTGTGTTTTCAACAGCACCGCGGAGAGATTTGGAGATCAGCTCGATTGCTTTTAAATGGAACATATCTGTCATTTCCCACGCAGCTTTTGTTGTATATCCTTCGATTGCATGAGTGAGGGCATCCATACCTGTAGAAGCTGTCAATCCTTTTGGCATGGAGGACATCATTTCAGGATCAATAACTGCGATGATCGGCATGTCATGTGGGTCAACGCATACAAATTTACGTTTTCTTTCTACATCTGTGATAACGTAATTGATAGTTACCTCTGCTGCTGTACCTGCTGTTGTCGGAACTGCAATGATCGGTACACAGGGTTTCTTAGTTGGAGCTGTACCTTCAAGACTTCTTACGTCTTCAAATTCAGGGTTTGCAATGATGATACCGATTGCTTTGGAAGTGTCCATGGAAGAACCGCCGCCGATTGCAATCAGATAATCTGCGCCTGAATTCTTAAATGCCTGAACACCATGCTGTACGTTCTCGATTGTCGGGTTCGGTTTGATGTCTGAATACAGTTCATATGCAAGTCCGTTTTTCTCAAGAATGTCTGTAACTTTGCTTGTTACATGGAATTTTACAAGATCAGGGTCAGAACATACGAAAGCTTTCTTAAAGCCATGTGCTTTTGCTTCGTTTGCGATTTCCTCGATCGCTCCTGCTCCGTGATAAGATGTCTGATTTAAGTTAATTCTGTTTGCCATAATGATTTCCATTCCTTTCGGTATTCTTCAGTATTAGGTAAGTTTCCGCATCACTTATCTTTGTTATTATCTTAACAATATAAAATAAAAAAAGAAAGTTACACTTTAGCTCAAATGTAACCTTCTCACAATATTTGTGCAATAATGCCGAAAAACTGGGTGCAAAATTATGCATTAATATTGTTATATTTATGACAATATTTCCAGCTTTTCAAACAATTCCGAGAGTTTTCCAGGCATCCCGTCAACTAAAATTTTCGCCAGTCCCTCCGGTGCACATTCCAACTCTCCCAGTACCCATTTTACAGTCATATAAATAGAACTATGGCAGTACATTTCCAAAATGCAATGTATGGTCTCATCCGGAATCCTTCCTGTTTTCTCACGAATCAGATTCTCATAGAAGTCCAGGATCAGTTCAAAATCATGCTGGCGCAGACTGTTCTGACTGTCATACTTAAATGCTGCTGCAAAGAAAACATGCTCTTCCTGAATATAGGTAAACTTCTTTACCAGAGCATCATAAACAGTTTTTCCCATTCCCATATGCTCAAAGGATTTCGCCAGAAGCTTATCGAAATACCAGTTGATAAGGTCAAATTTGTCCATAAAATTCCGATAGAAAGTCTGCCTCGTAACACCACAATTCTCTGTGATCTGTTTTACTGTGATGTTATCTACAGACATCGTTTTCATACATTCCTTCATCGACCGCGCAAGACGGTATTTCATTTTTTCACCCTTGCTGTTTTCTGCCGTCAGCTTCATAAGATTTCCTCTCGCTAATTCATTTCTCTAGTGTGTCGACAAGTTAATATTGAATACCTTTCTCTGACAGATATTCTTCTATCTTTTCAATAATAAGCTTCGCTGACTTATATTGATCTGATGCATCTTTTAAAGATGCAACGTAAAAATCATCATAATCACTATTTTCTCTCTCCTGCTTTAGTCTTCCCAACCTCTTTCCCATTTCTCTTGGAAAAATCTCTTTTGCTATATAAGTTTTATTAAAATACGCAACCGCATCCTTATGACGCTTAAAATCAATCTCTTCTAAAGCTAATACTGCTTTTATTGCATAAAAAGCAGCATAATAACTACGATTTATTGAATCTTTATAATGTTGACTTTCTAAGCATAATACTGCCACTCCCAATGTCTCCACCGCATTCCGAATACGGTATATACATAAATCCTCTTTTTTGTCATTCATCGATCACTACCCCCTCATCTCGCACATTTCGGTAAAAAGGTAACGTATCAATCCAATACTCATACTGGTCTTCATTTTTAATGATGGGAGAGAACTCTATTCCTGTATTTATTTCAAACTCAAATGCAAGATCATAAATATCATTCTTCACTAATCGAATTTCTTCATCAGACATTTTCACCAAAATCATAATATCTATATCAGAATTTTCTCGAAAATCTCCTCTCGCATATGATCCATATACGATAATCTTTGTCAATTTATCGCCCAAAATACGTCTTAACTCCTGAGAAAATCTATATATGATGTTTCTGATATTTTCCGGCATATAATCACTTCCTCTTATTAATATCCCCCAATTTGCATATCTATATGTTAACATAAGTTTTTTGTTACATCAAGTTTCCCTCATCAGAAGTTCTCGACAAAACTTGATTTTATTTATTTCAAAATGTTATAATTCACCTTGATATGTTCAAGCCAAAATAATCCGCTTTAAGAAGGGAGTCATTCTTATGGATTTAATAAAAGAAGCACTTTCCATGGGTTTCGCAGATGCGGCGATCATGGATACAAAGGATCTGGTATTTGTGCCGGAATACAGACAGTTCTGCGAGGACAATCTCTGTGGAAATTATAACCTGGTTCCTGCATGTCCGCCTGCCTGCGGTACTGTAGAAGAAATGCAGGCAAAAGCATTGAAATATGAAAAGGCACTGGTTCTCCAGACTGTTCTGAAGGATCCGATCATGGATCCGGTACTTTTCAAGCAGGCGAAGCATGCACAGAATATTCTTACAGAACAGCTTGCCAGACAGATGCAGGAAGCGGGAAAAGAAGATATCCTGATCATGAGCGCAGGACCGTATAAGAATTGTTCCTGTATGTCCGCCTACAGTGTAGATGCACAGAAAATGGCTGATGCAGTAGGTATGGTCTGCTGGGCAGATGACTCAGATGTAAGATTCTTTACACAGATTCTGTTTCACGAAGATTATAGCAAGCCTCATAAATAATGCATATTGATTAAGAGGCTTGCTATAGTATAAAATACGGCTGCACTATATCCGCATTTAACCCGGATATAGTCAGCCGTATTTTTATACCCTGTTTTTATATTTATGTCGAACCGATAAGCTCATTTGCTTTGCTGTTCACTTGAGTTGGTCGAACCCATTTCTGTCTTACTTAAGTATTTATTTATCCTCATGATGCTTATGATGTTCATGCCGTTTATGATGTTTTTCCTCTGATTTATGATGATGGTGTCCATGCTTATGTTTCTCATTTCCGCACACTTCACATCCTACTTCAATCTTACCCTGTGTATCCTCATCCCAGGTACCATAAGAAACCATCGGCGTATCCTTCATAATGCACAGACTGATGGTCTGATAAAGAATAATACCACCCATTTTGGCTCTGTATACAAACAGTTCACGTCCAAAATAATCGCAGATTCTTCCCAGTACTTCGCCTTCTTTAAAGGTCTCACCGGGCTGTTTCGCCGGATACCAGCAGCCTGATACCGGGGCATCTTCATAGATCACAGGACTTACTTCTATCGGTGGTTTGCCATGAATATGGGACTTCCCGCGAAGGATTCTCAGATGTCTGAGGATATTCTTCACATCATGAACATCCTCCGCTACCAGATCTTCGCACCAGCGGGAACTGTGTCCACGTTCCAGCAGGATACTCGGGATTCCCATGCTTCCGGCATAGTTGTAAGCTCCGCCTGTTCCATACATGGAAGTTACCAGATAATCTACATGTGCGATCTCCGCCATCTCACGGCTCTTTGCAGCTACTTCCGGAGCTGCTGCCCCTGTACAGTATACATAAGATACCAGTCCCTCAAATCCATCACCGCAGTGCAGATCCACATAGTAATCTGCCTTCGGGAAAAATTCTGTCACAACAGTATAAGCGATCCTGTCACTAAGTGTACCATTCGGATTTCCAGGGAAAACTCTGTTCAGGTTTTTTCCATCCTCATAAGTAAGACTCATGGTACGGTGTTCGAATCCAGTTCGGTTCATCAGACGGATCACTATGATATTTCCTGCGATCTTCTTCGGATCCAGCTCATCTGCAAGCTGCATAGCTGCCTGAATTCCTACATATTCTGCATTATGTACCCCACCGGAGATCAGAACAGTCTCCCCCTCTTTTTCTCCACAGATCAGTGTTACCGGAATTCCGAATTCTGCCCCGATGATGTGCACAAATCCTGATACTTTCTCACCCGGTTTTGCTTCCAGGTCTGCTACTCGTAATGTTCGCATCAAATCTTCTCCTTCCACTCATTCCATCTCTGCCAGATCTTATCATCCACTGGCAGGCTCTTATTTCATTCTGTAAATTCCACTTTCAATAGTTAGTTCTATAAAACTTTTATATTTTCAAACAGGGAGCCAATACTTGAAATATCAACTCCCTGCTTTTTACTTTTACCATACGTTCACATCGGATTAATTTTCTTCTATATGCTCTCTTCCCTGATTGATAATCGTCCGCACATGATCATCTGCCAGAGAATAAAAAATGGACTTTCCCTCTCGTCGGTTCTTCACCAGTTTGTTTTGCTTCAGGATTCTAAGCTGATGGGAAATTGCAGACTGTGTCATATTCAGTGCTTTCGCAAGGTCGCATACACATACCTCTGTTTCGAAAAGCACAAACAGAATACGGATTCTTGTAGAATCTCCGAAAATCTTAAACAAATCTGCCAAATCCTCAAGTTCCGTCTCTTCTGGCATTGTTTTATTTATAATTTCCATTGAATCTTCATGAATTTCATAATAGTCACAAGCCTCGTCTTTATGTTTTTCCACGCTTTCACCATTTTCCTTCCTGTCTGCAACTGTCTGTTATTCTATAAATTTTTGTAACTGTTCAGTACCTTCACAGTTACAGGTTTTTTACAAATAAAGTACGGATTGCGTTTAATACCGCAATGATCATAACACCTACATCTGCAAAAATAGCCATCCACATATTGGCAATTCCCAGCGCACCAAGTATCAGACACAAAATCTTAATGCCAATTGCAAAATAAATATTCTCATATACAATATGAATACACTTTCTTGCAATCTTAATCGCTTTGGAAATTTTCAGCGGATCATCATCCATCAGTACGATATCTGCTGCTTCAATCGCTGCATCAGAACCCAGTGCACCCATAGCAATACCAATATCTGCTCTGGACAGTACCGGCGCATCATTGATACCGTCACCCACAAATGCAAGCTTCTCTTTTTCGGATTTCTGATGAAGTAATTCTTCTACTTTACTTACTTTATCTGCCGGAAGAAGTTCACTGTAAACTTCCCCAATTCCCAGTTCTTTTGCTACCTGGTCTGCAACACGTTTAGAATCGCCGGTAAGCATAACTGTTTTCTTAATGCCTGCTTTCTTCAATTCTGCAATTGCTTCTTTTGCATGAGGTTTCAGAATATCAGAAATAAGAATATGACCTTCATATTTTCCATCTACAGCCATATGAATTACTGTACCCACATGATGACATTCCTGATAGGAAATTCCAAGACGTTTCATTAATTTCGCATTTCCTGCTGCTACAGATATACCATCCACTTTTGCAGTCACACCGTTACCGCTGATTTCCTCAATATCTGTGACTCTGTTTCTGTCAATTGGTTTTCCATATGCTTTCTGAAGACTCTTACTGATCGGGTGGGAAGAAGAACATTCTGCAAGAGCTGCATATTCCAGCAGTTTTTCATCTGAAATCTCATTATGATGAACTCCGCTTACTTCAAAAACACCCTGTGTCATTGTACCAGTTTTATCAAATACTACATAGCTGGTCTGTGCAAGTGTTTCCAGATAGTTGGAACCTTTAACCAGAACGCCCTGATTACTTGCTCCACCGATTCCTGCAAAGAAGCTTAAAGGAATACTGATCACCAGTGCGCATGGACAGCTGATTACCAGGAAAGTAAGTGCTCGGTAAATCCAATCACCCCACATAGCCGGTTTTCCCATGATCAAAAGTACGATCGGAGGAATAAAAGCAAGTGCAAGTGCTCCGTAGCATACAACCGGAGTATAATATTTGGCAAACTTTGAAATAAAATTCTCTGATTTTGATTTTCTGGAACTGGAATTCTCCACAAGTTCCAGAATCTTGGATACGGTAGATTCTCCGAATTCTCTGATCGTACGGATTTTCAGAACACCTGTCATATTGATACATCCGCTGATTACTTCATCCCCGGCTTTTGCATCTCTTGGAAGGCTTTCTCCGGTCAGAGCACTGGTATTTAAAATAGAAACACCATCAATGATCACACCATCAATCGGAACTTTTTCTCCTGGCTGTACAACAATTACAGTACCAATTTCAACTTCATCCGGGTCTACCTGTTCAAGTTTTCCATCTACTTCAATATTGGCATAATCCGGACGGATATCCATCAGTTCACTGATGTTACGTCTGCTCTTTCCTACTGCATAACTCTGGAAAAGTTCTCCGATCTGGTAGAACAACATAACCGCAACACCTTCGGAATAATCTCCAAGCAGGATTGCTCCCACAGTAGCTACTGCCATCAGGAAATTCTCATCAAATACCTGTTTATTTCTGATACCTTTAAATGCTTTCTGAAGAATATCATAGCCAATTACCAGATATGGAATCATAAACAGTCCAAATCTGACATATCCATCTATCGGCAATTTAGAAAAAAGCACGATCAATACCGCCGCTACGATGATTCTGATCAGCATCTTTTTTTGCTTCTTATTCATCTTAATACCTCACTTCTTATAAAACAGGACCGCCGCCAGAATATATATCAGTGGATAACCATAACCGCCTGATATATCTCTGTGCCGCAGTCCCTCTCTGCTAATTTACGACAATTCCCGTAAATATATTATCAACAGAAATCGTTCCTGAATTAAAGATAGATTTCGCAGTCGTCTTCTACTTTCTTGCAGTTTGCCAGAACATCTTTCATAACTGCTTTCGGATCCTGTCCGTCTTCAAATTCAACGATCATTTTCAGCATCATGAAGTTTACAGTTGCATCCTTAACACCTGCTGTATTCTTAGCAGCTTCCTCCATTTTATTTGCACAGTTTGCGCAGTCTACGTCAATTTTGTAAGTCTTTTTCATAGTATTTTTTCCTTTCTGGCTCATGAATATTTTTTCACATTATCATATGAGCACTTGTTCATTTGTTTATTTTATTATAACAGATTTTCGTCCTCTGTCAATAGCTTAATGTTAGAAAAATAGCAAATATATAAAAACAGAGGATACCGCCTGATCATTCTTCCTGCCATATCCTCTGTGTCATCTATCATTTACAAAATGATTGCAATCTTTTTATTTAATTTTCTTATGGTAGAGTTTCCTGACTTTTGCCAGATATAAAACAGCAAAAGCAACACCGGACACAACCCATGATCCAATATAGATCCATACAATACATTCCATTGTTTTAAATGACGGTAAAACAAGCAAAATGCATACTACTCGAAACAGGCAAATTGTAAGTAATGTAGTAATCATCGGTACCAGCGTTTCACCCAGACCACAGCAGGCTCCTGAAAGCGCCTCTGCAACTGCATAAAATACAAAAAAAGGTGCCATCATCTGCATATATCTTACAACCAGCGGGATCAGTGTCGGAACGTCTTTCTGATCAATAAACAACGGTCCAATCAGTCCTGAACCGAAGTAAAGAACAAGACTGATAATTCCTACTGCGATTACAGATAACCCAGTACCGATCAGTGCTCCTTTCTTTACTCTCTTCGTCTTACCGGCACCGAGATTCTGTGCGGTATATGTCGTCAGTACAGGTACCATAGAATCCGCGATCAGCCAGATCAGTAAATCCAGTTTATCACAAATTCCCCATGCCGCAATACTGTCAGTTCCCATTGTGTTGACACTTGCCTGAACAATAGAATTGGCAATTGGAAACAACATAGATTGAAGAGCTAACGGGAAACCTTTTTTTACCATCATCCCCATATGCTCTTTGCAGATTTTCATAGTTCTGATTCCTATCTTTTCTTCCAGGAAATCAGATTTCACAAGAAAATATGCGGTAAGTACAACACTTACAATCTGAGAAAGTACAGTAGCTGCTGCCGCTCCTCCAACACCAGTATGCATAAGTCCTACCAGTATGAGGTCTACAACAATATTAACCACACTGCATACGACCAGTACATATAATGGCTTTTTAGAATCTCCAAACGCTCGCAGGACTCCTGCCATCATGTTATAAAGGATCATTGCCCATATTCCGCCAAAATAAATGCGGCAGTAGATTAGTGATCCTGCACGAACTTCTTCCGGAACAGACATGATATCAAGCAGCCATGGAGAAAAAACAGCACCGGCTGCTGCACAGATAATTCCCAGAATACCGGCAAGCAAAAGAGCTGTCCGCACTGCGCAATGCAGTCCTTCTTTATCTTTTGCTCCAAAATATCTGGAGATCATAATCGTCGCACCAGTTGCAAGACCATTCATAAAGTTAATCGGAAACTTAAAAAGTGTATGTACAGAATCAATTGCAGCAAGTCCGACTTTTCCCGTAAACTGTCCGACGATAACCGCATCAACTGTTGTATACAACTGCTGGATCAGACTTCCCGCAATCAGTGGAAGTACAAAAAGTAATAATGCTTTTCCTATATTTTCAGAGATCAGACTATCTTTTTTCATTATTTACTGCCCTTTTGGAACAAATGGCAGGCAACACTGTGTCCATCTTCCACTTCCACAAGTTTTGGATTCTCTTTTTTGCAGATATCCATACAATGCTCACATCTTCCCTGAAACGGGCATCCCTGTGGAAGATCCAGTGGGCTCGGAGCCTCACTTTCAATACTCTCGATTGGTTTGGAAAAGTCCATATTAATATCAAATACTGCACCCATCAGTGCTCTTGTATATGGATGCATTGCTTTCATATCAAGATCTTTTCCCGGAAGAACCTCTACGAGGTTTCCAAGATACATAACGGCTACCTGATGTGCCACTAACTGAACCAGTGCAATATCATGACAGATAAAACCAAATGTGATGTTCTTTTCTCTCTGAAGCTTCGTGATCAGTTCAATTACTGTTTTCTGAACAGAAACATCAAGAGCGGAAGTTGCTTCATCCAGAACAACGATTTCCGGTTCCAGTGCCAGTGCTCTCGCGATTGCAACACGCTGACGCTGTCCACCACTCATATTGTGAGGATAACGATCCGCAAAATCTCCCGGTAATTCTACCATCTCAAGAAGTTTTCTGCAGACAGCATCCTTCTCAGATTTCTTAATCTTTTTGAAATTCATCAAAGGTTCGCACACAATATCACGAATGTTCATTTTCGGATTAAAAGATAAGGTCGGGTCCTGAAATACCATCTGAATGTTCTGACGGTTATTTCTCAGTTCTTCTCCCTTTAATTTCGTGATATCTGTACCGCGGTACAGAATCTCACCCTCTGAAGGTGTATCAAGAGAAACCAGAAATCTCATAAATGTACTCTTACCACATCCGGATTCTCCTACAAGACCCAGTGTTTCGCCTTTGTACATTTTCAGATTGATGTCATTGTTCGCCAGCAGAGTACGTCCATGTGATGCCGCAAATCTTCTGGTTACATGTTTCGCTTCCAGTATGACTTCTCTTTTTTCAGACATATCGTTCACCTCCCCGGGATGGAACTGCTTCCAGAAGTTTTCTGGTATATTCGTTCTTTGATTCTTTCAGAATATACTCTCTTGTTCCCTGGTCTTCCATTCTTCCGTTCTTCATTACAACAATATAATCTGACATGTAGGCAGCTACACCCAGATTATGGGTTACTACAATAATGCCTGTATGGTAATCATCTCTGAGCTTCATCATCTGACGTACGATCTGCGCCTGTGTTGTTACATCCAGTGCAGAAGTCGGTTCATCTGCAAGAAGAAGCTTCGGCTGATAAGTCATTCCCATCGCAATACCAACTCGCTGTCTCATACCACCGGATAACTGGAAAGGATAAGATTCCATAATATTATCCGGAGACGGAAGTCTCATTCGCTCCAGCATTGCGATTCCCTTACTCCATGCCTCTTTCTTGGAAATGTTCTCATGAGTAAGAATATATTCTGTAAATACCTTTCCGACTTTACGTGTCGGATTCATCATTGCACCACTGTCCTGAAAAATCATGGAAATATCAGAACCACGAAGTTTTCTCCACTGTTCCGGTGTATAGGATAAAAGGTCTTCTCCTTCAAACGTAATACTTCCTTCTGTGACCTTACCGCCACCTGCAAGAAGTCCCAGAACAGCACGGATAACAGTGGTTTTTCCACTTCCGGATTCTCCTACCAGAGAAACGATCTGTCCCTCTTTCATATCCAGATTAAAGTTCTGAACAGTTGGAACATTTTTGTAGGAGATTGTCACATTATCTAATTTCAGCATGTTTATTCCTCCTACTCATTTCTTGGATCGAGGATATCACGGATGGAATCCCCAAGCATATTAAATACAACAACTACTACAAAAATAGCAAGACCCGGGAAGATCATCAGCCACGGAGCGGACTGCATACACGCTCTTCCTTCATTCAGCATATAACCCCATTCCGGTGCCGGCGGCTTCGCGCCAAATCCCAGGAAGGACATTGCTGCCAGTTCCAGCATCATGGAACCTATATCTGTGGCAGCAGTAATGATCAGTGTAGGAAGTGCATTTGGAAGCATATATCGAAACAGCATATACGGTGTTTTGGAACCGGTAACGATCGCTGCTGATACATAATCCCTGTCACGGATCTTCATAACTAGGCTTCGTGCCAGACGCGCATATTTGGTCCAGCTTACTACTACAATAGCGATGATCGCATTTTTGATACTTGCGCCCATAATACCTGCAACAGCAAGAGCAAGTACCAGTCCTGGGAAAGCAAGCATCATATCTGCAATTCGCATAATAACAGCATCAATGACACCTCCGAAATATCCTGCAAGGACTCCGGTAACAGTTCCCACCAGAAAGATCAGGGCAACAACACCAAAGGTTGCTGACAGAGATGCACGTGCTCCATAAATAACTCTTGAAAAAATATCCCTGCCCATTTTGTCGGTTCCAAAAATATGTTCCTTGCATGGCGGAAGCAGTGCATCTACCAGAGAACCTTTTAACGGGTCAACCCCTCTGGTTACCACCGGTGCAAATACTGCTGTCAGAATAATACAGACTGCAAGAATAGAAAACACGACAAAAGTTTTATTTGCTAAAAATCTGTTTTTCTTTTTCATGATTCTACTCCTTTAAACGCATACGTGGATCAATATAAACATAAGATGCATCAACGATCAGGTTAATGACCATATAAATCAGGGCAAGCCATAATACATATCCCTGGATCAGATTGTAATCACTGGATGTGATTGCTGAAACTGCAAGGTTTCCAAGACCCGGATAAGAGAAGATTACTTCTACAACACTGGTTCCTCCAAGAAGTGATCCTATGGAAAGACCAAACATTGTGATCAGCGGAAGCAATGAATTTGGAAATACATTGCCCCAGATAATCTTTGATTTCTTTACTCCTCTTGCCTGTGCACCGATCACATAATCCTGACTCAGTTCATCCAGCACCGCTGTTCTTACCTGTCTGGTATATTTGGAAGACATTGCAATCGCAAGTGTCAAAGCCGGAAGAAACAGACTCTTAAAGTCTCCCGCAGAACTGATAACCGGAAATGCATTGATATAAACACAGAATGCCAGCATTAACAGAAGTCCAACCCAGAAGTTAGGCATCGCACATCCGAGGAATGTAATTCCCCGGACGAGATAATCGATCCATTTATCTTTATATATGGCAGACAACATACCTAAAGGTACAGAAATAACCAGCATAAGGATCATGGCCATTAATGTAAGTTTCAAAGTCGGCCATAATCTGGCTGCAAGAAGTTCTGTAACTGGTTTATTTAAGCTGTATGATTTGCCAAAGTCACCTTTCAGACAGTTCTTAAGCCATCTGGTATACTGCACCAGAAACGGATCATTCAGACCAAGTTCCTCGCGTGTCTCCTGAACCATTTCTTCAGTAGGCATTACACCGGTTGCCGTGTACATGTTTCGTACAGGGTCACCTGGTGACATAAAGGTCAGTGCAAATGTAATAAAGCTGATACCGATCAATACGATCACAATCTGTAATAAACGCTTGATTATTTGCTTTTTACTCAAAAAAGACACCTCTTTTTATTTCTGTTTGTAACTATTCAGTAACTTCACAATTCGCAGACTTTTCTTATTCTGCAGGAGTAATTTCTGTTGACAGCCAGTAGTAATCTGCTGTATGGATATGTGCAGAACCAACTTTCTTACTGTAGATCATAGATGAGTTGTAGTATCCATCAATCAGAACCGCTGCATCATCTACCAGAATCTGCTGCATCTGGAAGATCAGATCTTTTCTCTTTTCCGGATCCATTTCACCTTTTAATTCTTCATATAACTTGTCATAGTCCGGGTTGGAGTATGCGCAGTAGCTGGTATCAGTTGCCCAGTTAGCCATATATGCCAGAGGATCTCCGGTACCAACAGTGATCCAGTTATTGTTATTAAGGTCATAATCCAGTGCTGCAAGTTTACTCCACTGATCATCTGAGCTTCCGTATTCAGGAACAACACCAATACCGATTTCTGCAAGATACTGTGCCTGAGCATCTGCAAAGTCATTCAGAAGACGGTTTTCATAAGAAATATATCTGAGGTTGATATTCTGACCATCCAGTTCACGGATTCCATCTCCGTCTGTATCAACGATTCCTGCATCATCCAGAATCTGTTTTGCTTTTTCCGGATCATAGGTATATGGATTTTCCAGTTTGTCATAGTCATAGTTCAGAGTAGAAGGCAGTACGGAGAATCCTGGTGTATAAAGTCCACCGATTGTTCTGGAATTACAGATTGTATCATTATCAATTGCCATCAGGATTGCCTGACGAAGTGTTTTGTTTCCAAGAACACCGTCAAAGTTCATCCATGCAAATCCACAACGTACACCTGATGCGATATCAACAGTATAGTCATCGTTATCCTGGAAGTCCTGAATATCTGCTACGTTTGTAATGTTCTCAACCAGGTCTACCTGACCGCTCTGAAGTGCCATTGTTTTTGCGGAGTTATCTCCCATGAACAGCAGATTGACTTTATCGTATGGGACATCTTCACGATAATACTCATTTGCAGCTAATGTATAACCAACACCTACACCATTGAATTCTTCAATCTTGTATGGACCTGTTCCAATAATTCCGTTATCATAGTTTTCAATATGTTCTACATCTGTAATTCCCATTGTTGGATGGCAGAGCTGTCCTACAAGGTTTGCATATGGTTTGCTTGTTTTGATGTTAATTGTATTTGCATCATCATCTACAGTAACTTCTGCTTCAAATTCCAGATATTTCTCCGGTTTGGCAGATCCGGAAGGTCCTACCTCTTTCATGTGATCAAAATACTCTTTTACCTTTGTCGGAGTTAAATCACATCCGTCAGAGAATTTAATTCCGTCTTTCAGCTTGATCGTCCATTCTGTATGCTCGTCATTTACTTCATAACTCTCAGCAAGCCACGGGATAACTTCCATATTGTCATCGAATTTAAATAATGCTTCAGCAATACCATATCTCATAGCATTCCATCCACCGTTTTCATCATTTGCACTGTTTACACATCCATCTGTGTACATCTGACATCCGAAGTTTAAAACCTTCTCATCACCTTTCGCCTGTACAGTAACTCCCATTGATAACGCAACTGTTGTTGCTGCTGCTAACACAAGTAATTCTCTTTTTGTTTTTTTCATCCTTTACTTCCTTTCTTTTTTTGTTTCTTCGTTGTTTTTCTTCCTTCTCATACTGTCCATTCCTATGATTTTGAGCGAAAAAAAGACAGATGCTCCCGCATCCGTCACGAAATCTTACCGTTAAAGAATCAAACATATATATATGCAACACATGAAGTTGTAACTCTTAATCAGGATTTCTCGTCGTCCGCAAGAATCTCTTTTACTAGAAATAAGCAGGTCTCCTGACTTAAGCCTATATACTTTCAGCACCTTCCCAGAAAATATCTTCCAGTGGTATGCAGCTGAAAAACAACTATCACAGTGACGGGATCGTACCGGATTTACACCGGTTTCCCTTTTAATCAGACCAGCAGGACGCTTCTGCTGGTCTGAACTTATCTCTAAAATCATCAAATGGCCGTATGAATACTTCTTTATCATAACATACTATCATGCATACGTCAATTATTTCAGACTTTTATTTTCTATCTATTTTTCCGTAAATTTCTGGAATTCTTCAAAATTTGTTTCCGGTGTATAGGATTTCAGAACTCCCATCATGTCCTCTACACTATATGTATTATCATACATTCCAATAGATAACACATACTGCTTATTAAACTCATCTACTGAATCCGCTGTCCAAAATGACTGCTGCAGCCGGAAAGCACTTCCATCTTCACGGTAATCTTCTGCAAAGCCTTCCAGAGCATTCTTCATAGCAACAAATGATGGTGCAACGATAGCACCATATTTTCCTACAAGATAGTCGATTCTTTCCTTGCCGTTATATCCCTTCTTGTTAAACATTTCGTATGTATCTTCTGTAAAACAATCAATTGACCCCAACAATACATCTGTACTGTTCTCTTCTTCATAAGCATCAATTACCTTGATAAAATCACTTGCGCTCACTACACTCAGAATAACATTATACTCTCCTGTATTCAGCGGAGCAGCCAGCTTTTCATCCAGATGATCTTTTGGATAACCCGGAACCAGAGTAATCTTAATATCACTGCCTGTTTCAATTTCTTCCGTATCCTGCGTATTCACCAGTTCTTCTACAGACTTCTCATATGACAGACCATATGCTTCCTGAAGCTTATTCAGAATACCTATCGTTCTCAGACGATGCATCTCATTACCGATGGCAGATCCTCCACATGCTATTATGTAATGATTCTGATTATTCTGATCCTCTGAAGCAAAATACTCCGCCATATTGGCAGCCGCATCCTTTTCTGTTTCAACAGATGTTCCTATCGTTCCCAGAAAGTAAGGATTATCCTTTACTTTCTCATACATTTCATCACTGATCGTTCCTGAACCACGCACATAATACATACCATATTCTTCGCATACCGGAAGAACTTCTTCAAGATCAGAGGAAAGGAAAGAAATAATTCCCTTTACATTTCTTTCATGAAGCTCATTTATAAAGCTGATTTCTTCTTCTGCAGTGCTTATACTGGAAGAATATAAAAACTCAACTTCAAAAGCCATACCGACATAATTTTCAAAATAATTTCTAAACTCTCTTACTTCCGCATCATTCAGATTATATACAGACACTCCTATTGTCATTTTTTCATCCTGATCTGCTGTATCACTCTGGACATCAGATGCCATAACTGAAATACTGGTGCAGGTAAGCAGCATAATCATTGTCAATATAAAACTAATTATCTTTTTCATTCCTTTTTTACCTTTCTGTCGTATTTGTATAAAAATTCAAGTTTTCTTTTCTCACATCCCTTCCTGAAGTAAAAAAGATCCTCTTCTTAAAATGTATTTTAGGTATAAAAATAAAGCCTTTCTTAATACACCGTAAGAAATAACCTTTTCTAATGCAAGCAGGTCTCCTGACTTAAGTTCATCGCATTTTATCGTCTTCCCGCCTCTTAAGCAGTGACATATATGATAAAAAGCTCCCTTTTACAGTGGCGGGACCGTACCGGACTTGCACCGGTTTCCCTTTTAATTCCATATTACTGGAAACATGCATTATTTTTATAATATGATATCAGGGGCTAAAAGTCAAAAACTATTTTTACTCCGCGCTAAGGCTTTTCCCCAACTTCATTATATTTTTATTATATAATTCCATTTGGTTAACGTCAATAATTTACATCTAATATTTATATGTTTTTTTATTCACTTTTACTATGGTCTTGAATATTCAGATTCCAGTATCTATTCCATAATAAGGGTCTCTTTGCAGCACTACCTTCTCTTGTGGCATTTCTTTGTTTATGCTAAAATATTTTTACTACTATAAATGAGCAAGTTCGTGATTTTGCATAAAAGAAAGACACCTCGATTCCGTGTGTTGTATAATGAAAGTGCCTAAACAAACATTTGCAATATTTACGAAAGAAGGTGTCTCTCGCAAATACTATACATCATTCCGCATTCATATACAACCAGCTTAAGAAATTAAATTTATGCAAATTTTATTCGAACCGGGTGATAAACCACCTTATAAGTATCCTGATCAGCATTTTCATTTCAGGATATCATGGAAAAACCACGGATTTTGCTAAAAACAGTTCCTGTCACAGAACTACGATTGCACATTTCCTTAATTCAGGGAAATGGGATGATTCTCTACTTTCAGATACGTTAAAACGTTCTGTTATAGAGATTATTTATTCAGAAGCAGCACGCACCGGAAAGCCTGTTTTCTGCATTGTAGACGATACGATAGCTTCAAAGACAAAGCCTTCGTCACAGGCTCTGTATCCGATTGAAGATGCGTACTTTCACCAATCCCATTTAAAGGGGAAACAGGACTACGGACATCAGGCAGTAGCTGTTATGCTTTCCTGTAACGGCATTGTCCTGAACTATGCTTTTGTAATGTACAATAAATCAATTTCCAAGATTGATATTGTACAAAATATTGCAAAGGAACTGCCTGTTCCACCAGTAATGTCTTATTTCCTTTGTGACTGCTGGTATGTTTCTGAAAAAATAATCAATACTTTTGTACAGAAAGGGTTCCATACCATTGGTGCTTTGAAAACAAACCGTCTGCTGTATCCATCAGGAATGAAAAAGAAACTCAGTGAACTGGCTGCTGAACGATCCACAACACATAAAGGATTTGACCTCGTCACAGTCAAAAAACGCAACTATTATGTGTACCGGTATGAGGGAAACCTCAGCGGCATAGAAAATGCAGTTGTTCTTTTAAGCTATCCTGAAAAAGCATTTGGTAATCCTAAAGCACTACGTGCTTTCATTAGCACAAATGTATCCTTATCTACACAGGAGATCCTTTCCTGTTATGTTTGTCGATGGCCGATTGAGATATTTTTCAGGCAATGCAAAAACCATCTGGCCCTGGATACATACCAGATACGCTCCTCAAAGGGAATACAGAGGTACTGGCTGTTGATGTCACTGACACATTATATTTGTGTCACAGGAACTGGCGGATATCGGTCTTTTCAAGATGGATATCATCGAATCTGTAGTGCCGTTCATCAGGAAAAGTATCAGTATCTATTCCTATGTGCAAAAGCAAGTGATGATTTTGAAGCATTTATGAAATTAGCAGGATAATTTTGTGCATTTTTTCAAATTTGCTCATTTATAGTAATTAAATAAGGTAATTTTAGTTTCTAAATATCAAAACGTAACTCTTTCAGTTTACTGAAAAAGATAATTTTTCCCTTCATTATAAGTTCCTTTCATTGAAAATCGAACAGCTAATTTCCCAGTCATCGGATCTTCAATACCTATACTGATCTTATATTTCTTTCCGGCCAGTGAGATCATCTTTTTTATCTGCATTCTTGTTTTTGTCTGTAAAGTTTCTTCCGGCAGAAGTGATTTTAACGAAATGTCAACCGCTTCTTTTTCAAGACTATTTCCATCCTCATCTTCTACCAGAACCCATACAGGCCAGTCTTCATAAAATGGTGCAACTCCATCATTCTTCCATTTAAGATTCAGGCTGACATACCCCGGCATCTGAATAAGGCTTGCTTGCGAAATCCACAAACGATATCCCATGCTTCCTAAAACTTTCCTATAACCGTTTTCATAAGTTTTATCCGCTACTTTCGGTCCAAGAAAAGTAGTATGTGCTTTCTTTATCAGATTTATTGTCTGATCCAGATTTGTGTCAAGCAACTCTTTCATTGTAATTGAACTTGTAAACTCACCTCCGGAAGGAAACTTTTTCCAGAAATCTTTCATTGCGGATAACCCTTTTTTCTCATGAGTCTGGTCAAACTCACCGCCTTCATTGATCCAGCGAAACCATTCCTCTGTGCTCTCTGGCTGTCCGGTCATATCGTTGTAGAGACCTGTTCCATAATGTTCTCCCTCACTAAAAGGTCTTCTCATCAGTATCATGGAATCAGGGAAGGCCTCTGTCCATGGAATCATATAACGTTCTCTTACAGATTCTTCTGGCAGACTCTGTATTCCTGCAGAAATATTTACATGCCATTCTCCCCAGTGCCCCAGACTTCCAAGTTCGATATAACTGACCAGTCCATCTCTGCCAAAATGCTCTCCAAGTGCATTAACTGCCCTTTTGTGATATTGTATCATCTGTTCATTATTATAATCAGGAGCATATCCCTTTCCATACTCCATATCATACCAGGTTCCCGCATGATCAGTTTTGTCATATAGCCATTGTGGAATGTCCATATGCTTTTCCTCCCCGGGAATATCACACACAAACCTCAGTACCAGGTGTTTCCCTTCTTCTCTCCATCTGTCAGTCTGATTTTCTCTTTCGATTTTCTCCCAGTCATATTTTCCTTCCTCCGGTTCCAGTTCAGCCCAGGTAATATCCATATACAGTAAAGATATATCCTCTCCTATTGTTTCTTCCCAGGCACAAGGTGCATATCCCATTAATGGATTTCCAAAAATTTCTTCTGTTTTTTCATATATCTGAGTTTTTCTTCCAAATACCATCCATACTCCTGCTGCTATAATAACTAAAAGTCCAAAACCCAACAGAACCAGAGATTGTTTCTGACTTTTAGCCATGATATTCTCCATTATACTGAATCAATGTAACATCTTCCACTCCACCGATATCCCGGATTTTTTCCATAAACTCCATATCATTCTGTCTGCAATATATTTCCACTGCCATTTCTGTTTTTTCATTGCGCATAGTTTTTGATTTTACGAAATATTTTCTTTTTCCAAAACAGCGGATAATTTCATCTCCCGCCTGAGTTCCCTGATAATGAATCACTGCAATATAAATTCTTCCATTTTGTTGTTTGTGATAAAACAGGGTGATCATCAGAATGATAATCACAGCTGTCAACAGAGTTAATGCATACATACCTGCACCGGCTGTAATCCCCGATGTGATTGCCCAGAACAGATACAGAAGATCCATCGGATCTTTAATTGCTGTACGAAAACGTACAATAGACAATGCACCAACCATACCAAGAGAAATCACAATATTGCTGCTGATCGCAAGTGTTACCATACAGGTAAGCACTGTCATTCCCACAAGTGTAACTGCAAAACTTCTGGAGAAAATAACTCCAACATAAAATTTCTGATAAACCAGATAAATCACACTTCCCAAAATCAAAGCCACTGCCAGAGCAGCCAATATCTTAGGTATATCATACTGACTGAACATTCCTGATTCCAGTACAGATTTTTTTATCATATCCTGTACACTCATCTTATCATCCTCCCCTGTGTATCATACCAATACTCAAATCCATTCATGTACCGCGTTTTTTCATAACACAGTACATATTTGGAAACTGCTGTAAATTCTGCTGCCTGCGGCGGCAGAAGATTTCTCAGAATCTGAGGCAGCATCTCTGTAAATTTCACTTCCATGATCAGTTTTCCCGGTTCCAGTACAGATAAAGCCGGAAGCGTACTGTCGAAAATGTCATAGCTTCCAACAGCAGCTCTGACATCTGTATCAAATGTAATCCTGACTGTTCCCTCATCCATGATCCATGGTTCTCTCTCGTAATCTACGATTGTTCTCGGCCGCATCATATTACTCATACATTCTATATAAAATTCCCTGCAAAGACTATACGGACTTTTCAGAAGAAATTCATACTCGCCGGAAAGAATTTTTTGCACCTCATCTTTTGTCAGTGGGGCATCTTCTTTATAAATATAACTGCCGAATTTCTTTTTTCTTTCCAGCTTGATACTTTCAGCACTATAATTATAAATTCGTATCCTGTATTTCTTCCTCATAAGAACGCCGCTTTCCTTTTCTTCATATGCACTGTTCCAGTAATCATCAAAATACAGGCTCCGTATCAGATATCCTCCATTTTCTGCATGAGGATCCAGTTTCATAAGTGGCTTCATCCGAAGATTCAGGACTTCTTTCTCACTGGTACTGATAAGATATTTCCACTCGTTACGAAAACGTTCTTTCTTCCTGTCAGCCTTCCTCATAAATATCTTCCTCTACCGTATTATCTTCTGTTATGTAAAAACACTTCATACCATAATGTTTTCCTTCATCTGTTACATAATAATCAAATGCATCCTGCGTTTTTCCAGATGTATTTGTTGCTCTTACTCTCACAAAATACTGTCCTGCATTCGGAAGGTCCATCTCGGCTTCCGGAACAGTCAGGGTTGTGTTCTGATAGATCACATCCTGAAACAGATAATCTCGCGCAACCTCCACAGAATACGTAATGTCCTCTGCGTCCAGATCATAAGATACATCCCAGTTAAATTTCAGCTTATCACCGTCTATTGTCGGAACACCTATATAAAATGGCATTGGTGTTTCCAGACTTTCCAGATATAACTGATAGTTCTTCTCTATCTCATCAGGAAGTGATGCTGCAATCTGATCGTATTGTTCAGATGTAAGCGGTTCATACTCTGCATCAGGCATCAAATATAAATAGGGCTTCAGTACATTCTTATAGCTCTCTATCTTTGATGTGAGCATATCTTTGTTCAGATATTCCCTCAGATCCAGAATGGCATCATTTAATTTTTCCCGGAAAGACCGTGACTTCAGACACCTTTGAAACAGAATATTTCCCCAGTAATTGCTGATTCCCTTTTCCCAGCTGTTCTGATCCGAAAAATTCCTTAATTCATATTCCGGTCTCATCAGACAGCCATCGTTATCCCAGGCAATAAAGTACCAGATATCTGAATTCAGAGGACTGTATAAATAAACATTTCTGTTCTGTGTGTCTACGTTTCCCATCAGAATCTGAAATGCCATCCAGTAAACAATATTTTCTTCATCAAAATGTTCTTTCAGTACATCTTCAATCCCTATAGAATAATCATTCAGATCTGTCAGCATATCAATCAATTTGGTATGATCTGAATCCCCTTTTATTTCCAGCATTTTTTCAAAGGCTGTCTTATCATATCCTGCATCATCTTCTTTTTTTATAATATCCTCGTAGCGATAAAATTCAAAAGAATTAATCTTATACAATTGTCCGTTTGAATCCAGTCCATGACTCTTTAATGCCGTCTTATTCAGTTGTTCAACCTGTGTATAAATTCCATAATCCTCAAATTTTACACCTGATTCTTCTGTATTATCCTTTACATACAAATGCACAAACTGTGTACGTAAACCAACCATCTGAGGAATTCCCCTGATCAGATCATATGCCAGCTTATTTCGAAAGCGCATTCCTTCTGTCATATGTTTATTCAGGTTAATGGTTCTCTGGCCTCTCCACGTTCCTTTATTCTTTTTTAACTCAATTTTATAATTTTTTTGTGCATTCTGGCTGGATGTCTGGCCTCTGATCTGAACAGTTGCATTAGGCACGCTTTCTCCATATCCGACTTCCCCTTGTGTCGGTCCATTCTCATCTCCCACCTGCAAAAGTCCTGCCACCTGATATCTCTCCACTCCCATATCTTCGTAGTCATAAACAGAATAGCTGTTGATTTCCTTCCATGTATGATATGTATTTTCGGATGAATTTCCCTTAGATACAGTAAGATACATGGTAACAACACTGGTATCATCATCATTTTCATACAAAGAATCCTTATCTCTTAAATGAATCTCATTGATTTCTTCTTTCTCTGCTTTTTCTGCCTTTACCTGTTCTGTTTCGTTATCTTCCTGTACTGTCTGATCCTGCGAAGAGTTTCCCGCTTTTTCCAGAGTGCAGCCTCCACAAAGAGAAAGACTGACTAATACTGCACTTATCAGATTTATTTTTTTAATTCCTGTCAACGTTCGTTCTCCTTTCCAGTTTCTCATCCATAAAATATCCGATTCTGGTAAATACCCCCGATTTGTCTTCTGCTACCACCGGCTGTATGCTGAGAATATAATATGGCAGACGTCTGGTATAACGTTCCAGACGGATCATAACTATAAAATAAAACAGTACACATCCTGCAAGAAACCCAAAGCCATAATATACCTGCGGACAAAACAGTGAAATCACAGTAAACACAGAAGTTCCCACGGCAAAAATTACAGAAGCAGCCAATGCTCCCCTGTAATCTGTAAAATATAAAAGAAGCAGAAGCATCGTATTTGCAACTGCATAAATGCCGTAACCAACACAAAGTGTCCGGAAATATCCATACATCAGATCATTAAATCCCAAAGGAAGGTACTTCAAAAGACTCTCACCCATTGAAATCGCCAGCGCAGTAGTCAGTAACTGCTTCAAAGCGGTATATTTCAATTCTCTGTTCAGTACATCCAGCATTTCTGTACCGGCCTGCATAATATCCTTAATGGTTCCCCCATCATTGAATAAACTGTAATAATTCCTGTATTTCGGATAAAAATTAACTTCTACAGAAACCACAAAATTTACAGTGGTGATCAGAATTGTCAGAAATGCGATCAATGCCGGTACGTCATGTGACGGTGCCCCATAAAAAAGCCCTTTTACCTGTTTCCCCAGCGGTCCGGCCCACATGATCACAAGGTGGGCAAACAGCCCGATATTAATGCAGAGTCCTGTAAATGCCAGCGGCAGAAACTCATCTGCCCACCTTAAAAATAAGAATGCACTGATATCACTTTGTGGAAAATACTCATACAGTAAAACAACATCCCATAAAAGCATGATCCCATATCCAATGCATACCGCAGCCATCAATGCTTCCACATGGGAAATTCCCAGAAACAGCAATAAAGCTCCCGAAAGAAAAGTAACAGCGATCGCAGCAAGAAAGGATAACATAATTCCTCTGTAATCTTTAATTGCAGTAAGATAACTCATCGCATTCCATGTAACGATCAGTTCTCCAAACAACTCAAAACATAAAAACTTATCTATAAGCCCAACTCCGGAAAATATCAGAAAAATCCCATATAAAATTCCTCCTGCAATGAGCATTAAGCCTGTCGAACCCCAGAAAGATGACAGAACTGCCTCATTTTTTTCTTCATAAAGCATATCTGCAATAAATCTTGTTACTACCATTGACAAGAAACTGGTTACCGTCAATGATGCAAGAAGTGTATATGTGATCATGCAGACCAGTAATTCTCTGCTCTGTTTCGAAGCGCCTGTCCTGTCACACAAAAACATAACACCCAGCAGAAGGACGATCCCCAGCAGCATGGGACCGGTACAGATAATCCCTGCATATCCATAGGCGCGGAAAGAAGCAAACAGCCCTCTTCTGCTGAACAGTTTTTTGAGTTCAAATCCAATCCCTGCCATATGCTTCCTCCACCTCCCTGTAAAGTTTTCTGTATTCACTGATCATGCGCTCATGCCTGTAATATGCCTTAGTTCTTGCCTGTCCGCTTTTTCCCATTCTGATCCGTCTTCTCCTGGATTCACACATTTTTTCCATAGCGAAAGCAAGTCCATCCCTGTACATAGGCGGAACGCAATAACCGGCACATCCAAAATCATCTCCTTCTTTTCCATTCAGAAGTTCCCGGCAACATCCTACATCAGTCGTTACACATGGGCGTCTGGCCGCAAATGACTCCAGCACGGATAATGGCTGGCCTTCTGATATACTGGTAAGGATCGTAAAATCCAGTTTTCTCATATACTGTACAATATCTACCCTTCCTGTAAAAACAAGATTTTTGATATCCAGCTGTTTCACCAGTGCATAACACTCATCTGCATATTCCTCGTCATCTACCCCTCCCAGAATATGAAGTCTCACATTCTCCATTCTGGATGAAAGTTCATAAAATGCATATATCATAGTCTTTATATCTTTAATGGGTGCGAGACGGACTACCGCACCTATGTCTATCCATCCATCTTCCTCTTTCAGAGGGATCTGTGACAACCTGTCATAATCAATACCATTTTCAATTACTCTGCATTTCTCTGCATCACAGCCAATCTGTATTTGCGTAAGCATCGCATTCGTAAATAAACTGGTTACCCGAAAAGCCCTTTTATAAATTGCTTCTGATAACATATAAAAGAAAGAAATCCACTGTTTTTTAAATGATGGGATTACCCATTTTGCCCTGATGATCTCTTCCTCCCTTTCTCTTGTGTATATCCCATGCTCTGTAAGTAATACCGGTCTTCTGTAAACATATCCTCCAAGGCAGGCAAGAAGTCCCCCGTATCCTGTTGAAATCGCATGATAGGTGTCTGCCTGAGGAACCTCAGAACCCAAAAGATATAAAACCGGAAGCAGCATGGAACGCATTGTATGAAACGCGTCCGCAAATGCAATATACGGATATTTTTCCAGACAGCTCTCTGTTAATATATTTAAAAACTGCTCACTTTTCAGAAATGACATCGGATTCATTTTCCGGTCGTGATATAAATGAAACAATACTTCCCAGTCAGGATGACTGCATTCCATCAATTCTCTTAAACTCCTTGTTTCTTCTTCCGAAAAATGATTGATTCTGTGCAGCTGTCCATTTTGATTTCCATGTTCCTTCAGTTTTAATGCATCATCCAGAAATACTTCATGGACTTCCACCACATTATCCGGCAGTTCATAGACAAATTTTCCACGGTCACATGCATGTGCTCCTATTACCCACAGCACAAACTCATGCTCTTTCATAACAGTGATATACTGATGCATCCATGTAGAAACTCCACCATGTACATACGGATAACAGCCTTCTAAAACCAGACAGATTCTCAATTCTCTCACCTTATTTCTATTTTCACTGATTTCTCTTTTGCCCGAAGCAGATAGAGATTTCCGGTAATATGCGTCAGTTCTCCACCTTCTATATTACCCGGAGTCCCTTCATTCATTCTTATCATAATATAAGCTTCATCATAAAAATTATCTAATTTAAGATTAAGTTCCTGATCTGATACATCCTTATCGATCACCAGTGCCCCATACCGCTGTATTGCACCTGATAGTTCGGAAGCAGTAAGATTTCTCAGACATGGAGCTGAAGTATACAGCCAGTCCATATATTCATCCAGCCGTTTTTTCAGTTTCTTCCATCCCAGTCTGGCACCTCTGTCTTCGTCCAGCAGATCATCCGGATGCATAAAATGTGTATTGACAAAATGCATATTCAGTTCAGATACAGCCGCAAGTTCCATATAATCATCAATCACAGCACCTGAAATAATACGGGGCTGTTCCACAATTCCATCTTCTGCAGCCTCAAACTCCTGTGTATATGCCATATCTCCGACAAAATAATTACTTGCAATTGTACGTATCTCCGGAAATTCTTTTACGATCATTTCCCGCCCTTCATCTGACAGCACATTAGACGGCGGTACATAAACAGACAATTCTGTCCCCGGAAACATCTCTTTTCCAAACCGTATCAGCTCTGTCATGGCTTTTTTCATTGCATCATAGCTTTCCCATGTTTTATATGGAAGGATATTTGCATAATCCACATTTGACAGGCTCAATGGCTGATGATTATATCCATGATATCCCAGTTCTCCTCCCTGATGAAGCAGCATATTCCCAAAATACTGAAATCTCTGCACATCTTCCTGTTCCACAACATCTCCGGACACATCATCCTCATAATTATCAATAATAACACCTGTATATTTCACGCCGTGTTCCTCTGCCATATCCAGCATATCCGGCCACCAGATATTTGTATAAAACTCTTTGATGCTGAGACCATAATCACGTTTGATATATGTTCCGTCTCCACTCGGCACAGGAGATGGAAAATCATCCAGATAAAATACAGATCCATTAAGCACCGGGTAGACCATCACATCTGTCAGCAGGCTATAGGATGCCGCAAAAAATCCTCTTGTGGCTTTTTCACATAATCCAAAATTATCAACTACAAATTTACCTTTTCCATAACTGTTTTCCCAGATAAGCGGAACCTTCTTTTCATCATCTGTCCATGCATAAACCTTCGCCGTTTCTCCAACACTTACTTCCCATGCTGAATCATATGCATCCGGAATCTGGAAAGATCTTCCCCCTCCAATCATGAAATCATCATCAATATAGATTTTATCTACCAGAACATTTCCATAATCAGAGTCTGTAATTCCCAATTTCTGCTCAATGAGCGAAACATATGTATCCTTCTGAAGTGTTAACGCAAAAAGAACACGTCCTCCTTTTTCTACCCAGTTTCCAATCTTTATAACTACATCCTTCAATGGGTTCAGATCCGACATCAGCACCACTATTGTTTCATAGCCTGAGAAATCAGGAATCTCACTCTGTCTGATATCTGCCAGATCTACTCCTGTTTTCATATCCATGAAAATTCTTTCAAACTGTTCCCATGCCACCACACTGTCTGCCTGACTGCTGTCCATCAGCACCAGACAACTGCTCTCAATATTTTTGACTGCCTGTGTTTCAGTTACAACCGTATCCCTGTCCAGATATGCCTTCTTCTTGATCTCTGCCTGATACTGAATTCCTGAACGCTCTGTCCAAAGCACCACACTGATTGCCAGAAAAACTCCCAGAATAACAGTCAGACCCTTAAATCGAAAAGACTGTAAATATTTTATCATTCCTGCCAAAAAGCCAATGCCTCCTTTCCTTTCGCCGACAGGTAAATATGTTCCTGCTGAATCTGCTCTAATGTTTCCTTTAATTCTTTTCCCTGTTTCAGTTCTACGTAATATCTGATCCTGAGTATCCAGTATTCTTCATTTCTGTGCCACTTCTTATCCATTCTTTCCAGACTTTTAAGCACCTGTTCATACTCCTTCGTCTGCATTTGATTCTCAGCCAGACATACATATGTATGAAGATCCTCTTTAAATTTCAGTTTTTTCTTCAGAAGTTTTATATATTGATTTCTTTGCACCAGTTCCATCTGTCCTTCTAGAAGTCCCTGAGATAAATACTCCTGAAGAAAATCACAGTACTCTGAAATAAGCTGTTGATTTTCCGGTTCTTTTGCATATCTGTATTCTATCTTCTGCAGTCTGCTTTCATATTCCTTAGACAGCTCTACCATTCCTGTGATCGCATAATGCACAACCTCTACATCGTCATTCATCCTTGCCTGTTTAAGCATATCGATGTAATTCTCCGGATCATCATTCAATACATTCATAATCAGATCACGCCTCATAGCGGCCTCATCAATAAGAAGCACTTCCTCCAGTGGCACAATATTTCTGTCACTTTCTTCTTTCGGTGCTATAATGCTCCTGTAAATTTCTTCATTGATCTTCATTTTTTCTATTCCGATTTCACGCTTTTTATCCTGGTGAAAAAATATCTGGAAATGCAGAAGCAATACACAGATCATACCCCATACCGGTACAAAGATCACAGGTAATATGAGATACCTCTTCACCTTCAGTAAATGGGAGTTTATTCCTGTCCATACTAAAACACAACAGATAATATGGAATATAATAAAAACAACCCCTGTTATATTCTGTATCATTCTTCAGCTACCCTGCTTTCGTTACGGGTGTCAATCACTCTGCAATGAAGTCCGTTCTTTTCGAGCCTTTCAATTACTATCGGTAACATGGCATCATCCACCTGTGACAGTATCAGATAAAGTTGTCCATCCTCCGATATTCCCAGTATGTCATTCTCTCTGATTTTATTTTTTAATATCCTTTCTGTTTCCTCCAGTGTCATTTCCGGATTTTCAATCTGCAGCAGAGCATATGATCCTATTTTCTGTTCTTTTATGGAATGAAATAACTTCAGCCTTTCCATAAAATACTCTGTTTTTAATATATGAGTTCCTTCCAGATATTCCCTGTCTCTGACTGCTTCCTGATATTCCAGTGCACGCAGCAGAGAAACTTCTACCAGACCGCATAAAATTTTGATAAGATTCAGATAATACAATGTCATCTGACTACTGGCTGCATCCTGAATAAATACCAGCATTACAAGTTCTCCATTTCTCTTTATCCCTGCGATATATGCCGGATATCCGGCAAGCAGTTCCCTGTTTCTCCAGACCTCACCCTTTTCCAGCGTTTCTACCGCATTCTGATACTCTTCAATCCTTATAGAATTCGGCATTTTTCTGCGAATTTCAGGTGATGACACTTCCATCCTTCCAAAACGTTTCCATGAATCCAGTGAATAAAGTACAATTGTATGATTTTCCAGAACATCTTCCATTACCCTTATGGTTTCCATAAACAGTTTCTGAGGCTGTATCACATCCAGCTTTCTTGTTATATCAAAAATTTTTCCAAAGCTGTCCCTGCTTCCGAGAATCTGCTTCTTATATTGTCTTTTATCCTGAAGGGTCTCCTGATACATTTCCTGCATAAAGAAAAATTTTTCCTTGATCAGTCTGTTTTCTTTTGTTACAAATTCTATATCCTCTTTATTCTTCAGCCTTATATAACCACAGACAGCACCTGCGGCAAAATAAAAAATAAATGGAATCCAGTTAGAAGCCTCATAAAACAAAGTATATATGTTTACATTCTCCTGCCTGTACGCTGCAATCAAAGAACAAGTTTCCAACGCAGCTGCTGATATTCCATAATTAATTCCATAAAGACTTCCCATAAATACAATAAATACAAGTCTCAGGTCAATCATTTTAAACTGAGCATAAGTTCCTGTATATTTGTTTAGAAATTCAAATAAAATAAATCCTGAGATTAATTCCAGAATGTGGATCAGCAAAGTATTTTTTGATATCCAATTCCTGATATTTGCAAAATGTCCGAAATCTGAATCTGATAATTTTTTATACTCCTGATACATCCCGGGAATATCTTCAAAAACAGATATCTTTGGAAACCACCCATATTCATGTCTTATAATCTGATCATCCGGCTGTACCTTATAAATCTGACCGCTGTTCTGATATCTTATATCCAGTTTACCGGGAATTGTCTTTCTGATTTCTTTTTCCAGATCACTGAAACTCTGCCTGAAACAATCCGGAACATTCAGACAGCGTTCTTTTCCCCAATTGTCATATACTTTATAAAGCAGTTCTGCCAGATCATCCATACATACAAAATAAATATTTTGTTCCGGTGATTCCTCAAAAACAATTTTTCCGCTTTCTTCTGCCTCTGTAAACAGCTTATAAAAAAAGTCCTGTGTGTATACCGCTGAATATAAATGAGGAATTCTCAGAATCTTGGTGTTTATCTGATACATATTTCCATATTCCATAACTACATTTTCTGCTGCGGATACCAGAAGTGTTTTTCCACTTGTAATATTATAAATGCTCTCCTGCCCGGTCAGATACAACATTCTTATTTCCTTATTCTTTTTGCATAACTGAAGTATCTGTCTCAGTTGTTCCAGTTCTCCGGTCATCCTTCCATGCATGGTCAGATAATTGGAAAAATAAACAATTCTTTCAAACTCATATGTTTCGAAAATCTCTTTCAGTTCTTTCTCATCTTTTATGAACGGACGAGATAATATATTCTTTTTTCGATTTGATTTCAGCATCTCATTTCCCAGTACAACTACATCACATTCAGGAAATGATTCTTCTATAAAAGTTTCTGTTACATATCCTGTATTTCCTGCCAACAATACTTCCATATTTATTCACCTCAATAAAGTGAAGTATAACAAAATTATTTTTTCTTTTCAATATCAGTATCTTTACAGAAAATAGCTTTTTTCTCAACAACTGTTGTCTTGTTCCTGCTGCTGTTCTATGCTAAAATATTTCCAGTATAAAATCATAAACCACAGACAGATCAGTACCCTGATATTTCCGGCACTGATCATATCTGATCATATTATACAAACTGTCAGGAAAGAGGCGATTACATTGAACATTGAAGATTCCTGTATTTCCTGCATTGACACAGACTGGTCCTACCAGCTTGCCAGACGCATGGAAAAAGAGAAAACAAACCCTGTTCTGGGCTATCGTACTGCAGGTTCCGCTGCTGAAACAGCTACAGGAGATATGTTATACAGGGAAATGAAAGCTATCGGACTTACCGATGTAACCAGAGATACATTCTCACTGGACGGATGGGAATTCGAGAAGGCAGTCCTGAAATTTACAGATGATGACGGGCAGGAACACACCTTTCAGATGGGCGGATATCAGACAAATTTCGAGACAGACGGATTTGAAGATTACGAACTCGTTTATCTGGGAAAAGGAACTGCTGCAGATTATGAAGGCATAAACGTAAAAGGAAAGCTGGTTATGGTTGAGATCAACCAGCGAGACGAATGGTGGATCAGCTTCCCTGTTTATCAGGCTTATCTGCGCGGCGCTGCTGCCCTGATCGCAGTTCAGGCAAACGGCTACGGAGAAATCGCAGAGTCTGCGCTGAATGCACAGGATATCGCAGGTCCTGATTTCGCACCTGCATTCTCTCTGTCTCAGGCAGATGCACGTATCCTGAAGCGTTCTCTCCGAAATAAAATTTCCGCCTGCGAAGACAACACCACTGATTCAGAAGATACCCATAACACTCTGGAACAGGATGCTGCTTTATTACGCAGATCCTCATTAAAAGTATCACTGGATGCCCGTTCCAGAGTGATCCCGGATACAACAGCAGGCAATATCACAGGTAAAATACAGGGTACTGAGACAGACTCTATGATCCTGCTGTCTGCACACTATGATTCCTATTTCGATGGATTCCAGGACGATAATGCAGCAGTCGCCATGATGCTCGGCATTGCCCGTTCACTGGTAAAGGGCGGCTATAAGCCTGCCCACACTCTCGTTTTCTGTGCAATGGCTGCCGAGGAATGGGGAATCATTGATTCCAAATACGACTGGTCTACAGGAGCCTACAATCAGGTATTCCGCGTACATCCTGACTGGCAGGGTAAAGTGATTGCAGACCTGAACTTTGAACTTCCTGCACACGCACACAATAGACAGGATGCCATCCGCTGTACCTATGAATATGCAGATTTCATTAGACAGTTTACAGACAGCCTGACTGTCCCGAAGGAAGCATATCCTGACGGGATCACGGTTCTCTCTCCCATCGAGACATGGTCTGATGATTTCTCCATGGCAATCGCAGGTATCCCATCCACAGTCAATGATTTCAGTGCCGGGCCCTTCATGCAGAATTATTATCATTCCCAATATGATAATCAGGATGTTTACCAGGAAGCTGTCTATCAGTTTCATCATGAATGCTATCTGAAACTGATCATGGCCATTGACAGACTTGTCCTGCCACCGATGAATTTCAGCAATACCATGAACGCGGTCGCAGAAAGTATCCACGAAAATGCACTCTCATTTGCTGATCCTGAGCAGAATGTTCTGCTCAGAAACCTGCAGACAATTACCGCTTCTGCCGAAAATATTTATGACAAAATCTGCCAGATTAATGCGGAATATGCCACACTTTCAGACTCCGACGCCCGCATTGCTTTCCGCCACAAATGGGAATATGCCGGACTGGAGCTGCTGAAAACTTTCCGCAAGGCACAAGACTATCTGGTACGTCTCAACTGGCAAGATGAAGTAATTTTCCCACAGGAAGCTGCCTCCAAAAATATTCGACAGCTGGAAAAAGCCAGCCGGGCTTTATCCGAGGGAAATATTACAGATGCATTGAAGGCTCTCTATCGAGTAGACAATAATATGTACGCATTTCTCTTCGATGAAGAAGTTTACTATCACTTCACCGAATACATTCTTCACCAGCCAAAAGACCGTCTGATGTGGGGTGCCGGACGTATTATGCATCACGAAAATCTCTACGGGATCGTGCAGAAACTGAAGCAGCGCATGGAAGAAGAAACACCGGAACTCGACAGTGAGATCCGTCGTCTGGAAGCTGCCCTGCGCAGACAGAAGGCTTATTATAAGGACGATATCCGCTACTTAAACACCTCCGTTAATAAGCTGTCTGCGATGTTGGATAACATCTATAATAATCTACTGTCTTTTTAAAAAACATTACCACTCCCGGGAACAGCAATGTTCCCGGCAATAAATAAGGAGATTACTACATACCATGGAAAGTGATAATTTGTACAGAGTACAGGAAGAAGATTTACCACGATTACAGAAACTGTTAACGGTCTGTTTCGCACAGGATCCGCTGTATCATACCCTGATTCCTGATGATGACACCAGAGAAAGACTTCTGCCGGAGCTCTTTTCCTGCGATCTGACGGAGTTCTTTCAGACATGCGAAATTTATTCTGACAGCAGCGAACTGAACAGTATCCTGGTTGTTTCTGACGAAAGCGAACCTTACAATTTTCTGCACTACTGTCTCACAGAGGCCAGAGCTGCACTTACCACTGACGGATGGCTGATCAAAGAAGATCCAAGCCTGAAAACCTTCTGGAATTTCATTCAGGGCAAGGACTACCTGAACTCAAGCTGGACAGATCAGCTTCACCAGACAGAGCGTCTCCATGTGATCTACCTTGCAGTAGACCCTGGACACCAGCATCATGGACTGGCAGAACTTCTGATGGATGAGGTGATAAATTATGCCCAGAAACACAAGATGCTGATTTCTCTGGAAACCCATAATCCCAATAACGTTCCTATTTATGAACACTTCGGATTTAAAACATACGGGATAGTGGAAAAACCTCACTTTGGTCTGAAACAATATTGCATGATCCGAGAGGCTACTGTATAATCTGTCCCTGCACTGCTCTCGCAATTATTAACATAAAGACTCCGTAATTGATAAATTAACCTATTTTTCACTTACATTTTTGTCTATTTCTACGTCTAGTAATATTTATACTTTTATATTAAAATAACAAACAGATGTCGGATAAAACTTTTCCACATCTGTTTGTTTATAGTACCATGTGTACTTTTCCGCTACTATTTTTAATTACTGTTAACTGTTCGGAGACTTTCCATTCAACGGACTGCTGAACATCCACGATTACCAGAAACAAAAGTATTTACCTGGCAATAAAAATTTTAATAACCCCCAGAGTACACATCACTACACTGATAAGGAGGACTTATAATAATGGTACGAAATGCAATGAGCGCAACAGAATTTTATATTTTACAATATTTATGGACCAGAGAAACACCTGCAACTTTTTCTGAGATTATGGTTCACTTTAATGAGGAAGAAAAGAAAGCATGGAAGAAACAGACAGTAAACACATTTCTTTCCCGTCTGGCACAGAAGGGCTTTTTGAATATTGACAAGAGCGGAAAAAGAGCTATCTATATTCCATCTGTCACCTCAAAGAAATTCTATGAAAATTATGCCCAGGAGATTGTAAAGGATTCTTACAACGGAGCCATCAAAGATTTCATCGCTGCATTTACAGCAGGAAATAAATTAAGCGCAGCTGAGAAAGCTGAATTATTATCTTATATACAGACACTTTAATCAGAAATGCTCAATAAAAAAGGCTGTCATTAACAACAGCCTTTTTTATTTACAGAATTACTATAAATACCGGATCAGAGAAATTACTCAGACTCTTCTATATTTTCCAACGTAAGCTTATGATATGGCGTGCGCACATATTTTCCGTCGATCAACGGAATATCACTCTTATCTCCATCCGTTGCGATTACAAATGCAAGATTCAGCATTTCACGCGCCTGCCCCTCTTTATCATTATAAACCATTCCAAGCATTTCCTCATTCTTTACAGCCTCAATCCCCTCATCTGTACGGTCGATATCTGTTTTATACACAAAAAAACCAGCTATCACCTAGCTGGTTTTCACTGTATCTTCAAAACTACATACATGTTGACATTTCCTTGAGATTCATTCTTCCTGCGATTCTTGGTCAAGCCCTCACCCGATTAGTAACAGTCAGCTCCATGCATTGCTGCACTTCCACCTCTGCCCTATCTACCTCGTCGTCTTCAAGGGGGTTTACTTCTTTCGAATGGGATATCTCATCTTAAGGGGGGCTTCACGCTTAGATGCCTTCAGCGTTT